>JAATVP010000239.1 GCA_014523625.1 Nitrososphaerales archaeon TH5896 | reverse complement strand
GGGAATACGCCTGTCTACCTACCTCCTTCTAAGAATAGATGCATCTTCGTCGTCGTAGTCAGACTAAGAAATGACGATCTTATAGTAGTTCATAACTGATCATACATAACACTTGTAATAGATAATTACAGTAACATTATTCGGGTCTTTACTAGATGGAAGTATACTGGAATTCTAGAGTCTACAAATATCGACGAACCCCTTATTATTTGATTTCTGTAAGTGAATAAATATGAAGAGGTCGGTGGTTGCAACTATAGTTGGTACAGTATTCGTACTTATGCTTCTTCCGAGTAATATTCAAGTGCAAACATCTAATGCTTCCTCTTTGAAAATCGTTCCAAGTGATTATCCTAGTATACAGTCTGCAATAGATGCAGCCAGTCCAGGTGATACGATAAAGGTGCTCCCAGGTACATACAAAGAACAACTCACCATTAGCAAGAGTCTGAATCTGGTCGGAACAGGTTCCGAAATCACGATCATCAAGGCACCAGCAAACCTACCTAATACCAATACAAATGGAGATCCATACATTGTAGATCTTAAAAATGGAGCCACGGTCAATATGAAGGGACTTACTGTAAGTGGCCCCACTCTTGCGTCATGTCCTCAGGACCTAATCGGAATAAGCGTTATGTTAGGTGCAACTCTCAACCTAGACTTCGCTTCCATCAAAGATTGTACATACAAAGGGATTTTTGCAGAGGGAGATGCTATTGTAACATGGACAACTGTTAATGACTATCGTGACCACGGAATTTTTGGCTTTGGCGAGGATTCAACAATAAAGGTTTCATACAGTAGCATTGTTGCCGCTCAGAATTCGGAGATTCCTGGCCAGATCGGAATCTTACTTGTCGCCGGGGCGAATGGTGTCATAGATCATAACAAGATATCACTATCTTCGGTAGCAGGGGCTGTTGCAAAGTTGACCACACCACCTTAACAAACAACCGTTTCTTTGGCATCGTCATAGTCGATAGTGAACATATCATATCAAATACCAAGTTCTCTGGAGGAAAAGTAGGAGGAGCAGCTATAGCATTTAGTGTAGACACTGTTGCTACGTTAGACCGTATTATTATTGCTGGCGTTAGAACACCTACACAAGAACTTCCAGTTGGTGCAAATGGCAGAAGTCGTCTTCGTGCCACGTTCGGGTCAAACAGCGTATTCTACAACAACTACATTGATTGAAAATCCTATTTACTTCTCTCTATCCACACAAGCATTTGCTGATTTAGGTAGTTAGCATAAACGTGCTGAAGTGTAGAGAATAATCCTTAAAGCGAATGCCAGCCCGGCCAAAACCTACAGACCAACAAGCGATATTTAAGCTCATTGAATGCATATGTAAGTATGCCTTTGGGGATTCATCAACATTATTGTAGAAGGATAGAATAATGTTCTTTTTATACCTTATTACCCCTCTCCGAGCTATCAAAATACCAAAGTACGAGTACTTGTTGTTATTAGAATGTAACGAGCGAGCGTAGTGTTACAGCAACAACAATATTCTACAATGCATTACAGAGCTATCAAAGGCTGTTAACCTTGCCACCGAAGCTCCAAAGCTCCAAGTGAATTGCATAAGAGGTTATAAAAAAGGAAAATAGATTCTTTAGCTTGGTATGGATACTACTTGTCATGGTACTACGATTGGAGCCTTTCATAATAATAATGCTCTTGCTCTTTCTCCTGCTCGATACCACTATCTACATCTATAGCCAACTATGACTAGTTTAAATTAAGGTATTATTTATTTGCAGGATATCCTACAAAGAATTGTTTTTCTTTGCAATTGGAGCATCCATTTTTGTCAAGATCAGCAAGTCGATTTAAGCGAATAAAGCTCGCAGTCCTAAAACAAACTTCGCAAAGCACAAAGAAAACACTATTATCAGATTGATCTAGAGGCCTGTCTATTACATAGTTAACTATTGATGACTTAAGAGAGTATGGCAAATCCCCATTCGAACCTAGCATTTCTAAGTTGGTCGAAATATTCTGACGTTTACATTCTATAAAAATTATGACTATGGATAACACTTTCAATCAGTAGATGACATTAGAAACCTTAAAGATATTGATTGGAAGTTTGTGACAATATACATTTTACTAACTAATTATACTTCTATCAACTGCTACAATCATATTCCCAGACCTATGAACCTCGAGAGATCTCTGATTCAAATTCTAGTCATATTAAATCACAGCCAACGGCTGAATTTCATACTACGTACCTTATTTATTTATTATAGTCCATATACTTAACTCAAATATACCAACCGATAATAACATGTTTTTAAGTTGCATCACTTTATAGATGCTGATGGATCACCAACAGGATTTGTTGCGTGGTACAATCATAGGACCGATAAAAGCAGAATCAGGAATTTACGGCCGATGGTAAAAAACTCAAATTATGCAGTGCAGAGGATGGAAATGTTAGCCATGTATTTTGCTCTTTTAGACAGTCTCAAGTACCTCACTGTAACAAAACATGTCAAAAGAACTTTTAGTAAGAATTTTAATATGCAGATACGAAGCGACTCGAAATCGACTATTGAACAGTTAATTGGTAAATGTGAGATAAAGGACGCTTTGATACAAAGAATTTATGTTAGTATCAATAGACTCTTACATCGAATTCCCCAGCTTATCAAATTCAGCCATGTGAAAAGAAGTAGAAATATCGCTGGTATTTTGCTGAATGAGAAAAGGAGGCGAAAAGGAGGATACTCGCATGTATATGACATCTTTTTTTGAAGCAACTGCTCATAGCTCCAAACCACGTTGGTTTTAATCGATTTTCTTTATCTGCAGTAATGAAGCTGGTATTCTCTCTAGTCGAGGTTAACCCAATGAAGGAACATTCATCAGAGCCAAATAATACTATCTAACATTATTAGGCACGCCCACGCATAAATAATTGCGTATTCCGCATCAATAATAGAAATTGATTATTACTTAGCTTGAACTAACGGTATCAATAGATGATATATCATGTTTAAATATACTAGATAGGTAATTATAGTTCGGGAACTTGTGCTCGAATATTGTTTATCATGCAAATCTTCACTATCATCTATTGTTTTGGAACTCCAACCTGCTCAAAGTGGAGACATGGACATGATCTTTAGTAGCGTAAATATTGAGTCCGTCCCATCTGATCTTGATTTAGAATATACTACCAATGTTGATGTCTCGTCCTGTATAGTTGCTGAAGTCCCTCCTAAATCAAAAAAGTATGAAGTTAGATCTAATCATCTGTTTCTTAGGGTAGGACATCGAAGCACCACCTGTCACACTATCTGCGA
This sequence comes from Nitrososphaerales archaeon TH5896, assembly GCA_014523625.1. Classification (GTDB taxonomy): domain Archaea; phylum Thermoproteota; class Nitrososphaeria; order Nitrososphaerales; family Nitrososphaeraceae; genus TH5896. Next base: position 3,137 of record JAATVP010000239.1, on the reverse strand, counting down.
TTTAGATGAGAAATATAAGTTGAAGAGTGCCACAGCCATTGGCATCGAAGCATAATTTAAAAGAAGGCAGGGGTAGATTTGAACATCACCAGTAAAGACTTGTTATACTACGGGGCAGCTATTTGTACTGGTATAGCTGGAATTTTGCATCTGATCCTTGTACCAAATGCTATCGATTCTAATATCAATAATGCTACACTCTTTCTTGTAGGAGGGATAGCACAGATCTTTTGGGTACTGCCGATGATAAAGAGATGGGGTAGAATTTGGTATGCCGTTGGAATTGCGGGCACTGTTATACTGATCGGTTTATGGGTGATTACTAGGATTCCTGACAATCCAATAACAGGCAGAGATGGGCCAATAAGCGAAAGGGCTATTGCAGTAGAAGTATTTCAGATCGCCTATGTTGCAATAACTGCATTAATTATTGCAAAGGAAAGAATCAGAAAGCAGTCATCGATTGAAGAGAAGAGATAATTTCGAATTCGATCAAGTTCTACAACATCTGGATAAAATTAGCCATTATCCTGCATTGAGAGACGGCTTGGTTGCGCCAAAAATTTCCTGAAAATGAATATAATGTAATCTAATTCGAAGATAGAACTGTCAGTTTTTTAACATGTGGGATTTTATGTACCTTTCATCAATCTTTTATTACCTGACAAATATTTAACCGCCGAATTTAGGTCTGAATGAATGTCATACGCTGTATGAGCTTTGCTGATAAATGTTGTTCTAACCATGCGCCGGTTGTTTTCATTCTCTAGATACTAAAAAATAGAAGAGAGTTATATAATTCATAAATCTTTTCCTTGACAAAGACATTCATGCTTTTTACCAACAAGATTATAGTTAGTCTTTGTAGTGGTCTCTGTCTTGGTGTACTAGCCTCATTCATATTGTCAACCACCCACGTAATGGGACAGTCTACATCATTCACTTACTATACTAAATGGGGATCGTTGGGAGAAGCTGACGGACAATTTGATGGACAAAATGACGTAGATTTCTACAATGGTAAGGTATATGTTGCTGACTATGCTAATCACAGGATTCAGATTTTTGATCCCGAAGGCAACTTTATTACAAAGTTCGGCGAGGGCGGCGAGGGTGATGGACAATTTCATAAGGCATCTGCAATGTCTATAGATTCAGAAGGAAATATCTATGTCGCCGATCAATTCAATTATAGAGTTCAGAAGTTTACAAATGATGGAAATTCATCAAAGTTTGGGGAAGTAAGGGAGCAGCTGATGGGCAATTCCACGGACCCTCTGGTCTTTCAATAGATGCAAATGACAATATCTATGTGACCGATAAAAATAATAACAGAATACAGATATTTACAAATGACGGGCAATTCATTGCTAAGTTTGGGGAAGTGGGTGCTGGTGATGGCCAACTAAGGGGTCCTGAAGGTGTGGGTGTCGACAAGGAATCTGGAACAGTGTACGTTGCAGATACTGGCAATACTCGTATTCAGGTTTTTAAACCTCTGTGATAGAAATGGAGAATACAAATTCTATTCTCTTAAGGTAATAGAAACTATTGGGGGTCAATTAATGCCAGGATAATCTATCTGTTCAAGGGTTCAAGATGATAATGAATACAACCAAAAAATGAGATAGGTTATTAGTCAAACTGTGCCATGGTTGATTCATTGAGTATGTTTCATTTAAATTGGCGGCACTGAAGTCACTAGTGTAACTGTTGACTTTGAATATCTTCTGAAAAAAGATTAAACAACTGTAACATATTTGAGAGTCTATGTAAAACCCGTTACAAACCAAGTAATTGAGATTCTCCAAGTATTAGGTTAGGGATTTTTGATTACTTGTACTATACTTGAATTAGTATCTGCAACAAACAGGCTATCTGTATCTGGATCATATGATATACCATTTGGAGTACTGTTAGCTTCCAATGCAATCGTGTCGGTGACATTATTCTTCAATCCGTCAATAACTGATACGGTTCCATTCATAAAATTCGATACGTAGACGTTTCCGTTGCTTTGATCATATGCTATACCATTAGGCCCCAAACCAACCGGAATATTTTCAACGACAACATTAGTTGTACCATTGATCACAGAAACACTATTTGACCCTGCGTTAGTAACGTAAATGTAGTTGTTTGCTGCATTATATATAATGCCCGAAGGCGCTACGGCATCCAGGGATATTTCGTCTATTAATGAATTAGTAGAACCATTTATTACAGAAATTGTATCTGATCCTCTATTTGCTACATAAAGGTTACCGTTGTCAGAATTGTAGGCAATTCCTGTTGGGCTAAAGAAACCATTTCCTCCTACTTCTTCACTTGTAGTAGAAGTTACATTTGCGACAACAACATTAGTTGTACCGTTGATCACAGAAACTGTGTTTGAACCCATGTTTGAAACGAAAACTGTGTTATTAATCGAGTTAGTACCTATTCCTGTTGGATTCTTTCCTGGAAACTCGCCCACTGGGATAGAACCAATCAGTGAACTGTTTGTTCCATTTATTATAGATAAAGTATTAGACAATGTATTTGCTGTATAGAATAATCCATTAGCAGGATTGTACATGATTGCCTGAGGATTTTTGCCCACATATAGATTTCCTATTATGGTATTTGTTGTATCGTTTATTACTGAAACTGTTCCTGTCGTGTTGAATTGACCATAGTTTGAAACGTAAACCAACCTGTTATCTGGATCGATGGCAATCCCAAAAGGTGCTGAGAAGCCACTTATTAGTTCTATTTCAGGAACTGGCTCAGGAGGTGAAGGTGATGGAGGAATAACAATTTCTTCATTTGTTATTACGCATACCCTAGTTTCGCCGGCGCCTATGGTTCCCTGACAACTATCTGAATAATCTGCTGTATATCCGTCGACTTCTTTTTCAAAGATGTTATATCTTCCGGGGTTTAGATTAACAGCTACACCTTCTCCAGATTTGCCTGGAAAGGACCTTGGTAAAGGATCGTTACCTTGTACTACAATAGTAAATGCAGATGGTTTTAGAACTAGATCGGAATCCTCTTCCGGAGTATTAACGACATTCTTTATAACTATCAGCTGCGCAGATCTGTCTTTGATTTGGTATACATTGGTAATTGTACACTCCTTTGTCTCCCCAGCT
>JAATVP010000238.1 GCA_014523625.1 Nitrososphaerales archaeon TH5896 | reverse complement strand
TCGTACAGGTGTAGATTATATTTCAGGTATGGTTCAGCCCTATCGAACGAATTAAGAGGCGACACGTACGATACGTTATCCTTCAAATAGCCTCTGGCCGCTTGAAAGTCTCGGCGCTCCGTAGCCTCTGTGAACTCTAGCACGATATCCCTTGCACTTTTTACATAAGATTCAATCTTTTGCATAGCATTCCTTCGGTAGCATTGAATTTATCCTTAGGGGAAGTAGTACTTCCAGAATCGGACATCTTTATTACTAATTATAATGCAATAGAGGAAGTAGTACTTCCAGAATCGGACATCTTTATTACTTTCTCATGCAATGCGTAATCCTGATATGTGACAGGAAACGGCGAGAACTTGTAGAAATAATTCTTCTTCTCCCTGCTTATCAGGTTCGCCCCCCATTATTGAGAGGCTAAACTGGATAACAGTCAATAGGTAAAAAGAATTACATAAATGAGAGGTAGACATGGCAATTTATAAAATCTTCGCAAAGTTTACGTTTCCGACATAAAAAGAGAAGACGCATAGAGGTTCATAATGGACACATTAAAGAATATAGCAACTGGTGTCCAGGTCAGTTCTGTTGATATTGAGAAATCAGAAAATGAGGAAGAGGAGATAGGCGGTGCATAGTTCTTCCATCTTCTGACAGTTCGATCAATAGTAGTTAAGATTACAATTGGTTTTCATAAGTTATCCTGTTAGTATTCATTGAATTATGAGTTTTATGGAGTTAGTTGAGAAAGGACGTATAATACATAGTTAATGTGGTTGTAATCGTCAATACAACTTTAGAAAAAGGAGCAATACACCAAATGCCGTTAAAGGTCTCTTTGATCTTGGGTCCCCTGGCATATCTAGAGGAATAACTGATGCATATGCTCTATTTTTACCCCTTCTGCCTGTGGGAAAACATACTAGATGCTGGTCATGGAGTAACGGGTCAATATCCGGCTGAAATCGGTAAGATATTGAATACATTTCTATCGACTACCAGCCCAAACAATTGAATCATCAATTGAATGAAGCATGAACTGAATTTGGGATCTAGCTACTACATGATTCTATAAACTGAAACATTTTTTATCAGTAAACCAGATATCTCTCATACAGATGATGAACCCCTTTACCAACGGGAATCTAACCCCCTTGAATCCTATTTCAGAACACTAATGCCTGATGATTACTTTAGCAAAAAGCTACCACAATCTAAAAATTCTATGATGAGGATGATCTCTTAAATCGAGAACAATTTGAAGAGCACATATAAATGCTAAAATAAGCATAAGAACTGACGGGAGTAACTTCAAACCCAGAATTGCTATAGAAATTATGACAATACCAGAAATAATCCTATATGCTGCCCATTTTCTTCTTGTCTTAGGTTCAATATCCGAATCTTCAACCGCTACCAAATGAAGTATTGCCTGAACAAACAAACAGCCGGATACTGAACCACAAATAAGCCAAAGATCTGAAAAAGGTAAAGGGATTTCTTGGTTACTTGATGCTACTTGTTTTATGCCAATACCAATTGCTGTAAGCCCAACTACTAATGGGAAATGTATGTACAGCCAAATATAGTATATACCTCTTCTACCTTTTTCAGTGGCTGCTCTTATAGCAGAGCCGCCTATATTATCGAAGTATATCCACCACAGACTAAATGGAATACTAATTCCTAAACCTACAGACAATGATGAATAAATATCCCATTCATGACCAGCAAGACCAATAACTACTCCTAAAATTGATTCCCCTAGTACAATAATAACAAAGAGTCCCATTCGTTCTGGCAAATGAGATATATGAGGTGCGAACTTGATGGCTAATTGTCCAGCCAGAAATGGTGTTATGAAATCTGTAGTCAAGCCTATTGCCCATAGAATGAATCGTAAAGGGGGCGGTACAAACGCTGATATTGTCCAGATTATAGCCGATGACGCGAAACCGACCGAATACCTTTCTGTCAATGGCTTAGTAGAAGGCATGCGACGACCTATACGAACATACTCTATTACCAGAAGAAATCTAATTGCAGCATAAGAGAGAGCAAAACCAGCCGAAGTTTCACCAAGTCCATGGGAAACATTTACAGCCATAGCCGCAGCTCCCATCATCTGCAGCAGAGTAAGTATTCTATGCGCTAAGTCGTCCGTGCCAAATCTTGTAGCAAAAAAGGTAGCACCAATCCATGCAAACCATACAGGAATATAAAGAGCAATAAAACTTAGTACACCAACCAAAGAAATATCATGGCTTAGATTTTCTGATAATTGGGATACTACTGCCACAAATACTAAATCATGAAATAGCTCAAGCCAAGTAGCATGTCGTTCCTTTTCTTCTTTCCTTTTTTCGCTATCTGTATTCTTCATTTTATTAAATATCTAAAATCATTTTTCAAGGCGGTTGCCAAAATATTGGTAAGAGATAGCTAACCAACTTTCTCCACATAATTATGAATTGGTCGAATGTAGATCTTTCGAAGACGAGCATGGAGCTAGCGGATTGAAGTTATACGATACGCAAACGATTGTTAAAATCATATTTTGTTTCTAATCGAAGTTGCAAAGTTATAGCTAATAAGTTCATCTATTTGGAATTCCAATTTCTTTGGTACCTCCATTCTGGTGTCTTGTACTTCTGATTAAAAGCATCGCAAATGCGATTGATACTACTGCAATTAACGCGGCAGTAAGAAATGTTAGATCATATGATTCTGGAGATGGGAATGATGCTGAAATATTATTTGGCTCAGATTCTATAAATACCTGGTTTGCTTGCAGAAACGATCCAGCGATTACTGGTCCCACCGAGGCTCCTATAAGATATATTAGTAGATTCATCCCCAATGATACTCCACTGAATTGCTTTGGCGTTGACGTCAGCACGACATTCACTGAACCAATCTGCATTAAGGCTAATCCAATAGCCACCAAGATAAGCACAGTTGCTATTGAGGCTTCTGTGGAATGAAACATAAAAAGAATGAAAAAACCTACTGTTGTAATAATGGTTCCTATTGTAGTAGGTTTAAGATTTCCAAATTTAGATATTACAAAACCAGATGCTACAGAGAATATCAATGACACTATCATATATGGCAGTTGAACATGTGCTATACTTGATGCATCTCCTCCAAACCCTGCTGGCGGTGGACTTCGAATTAAAATAGGCAGGGTCTGATATACCACCATTAACGCAGTAAGCCCCACAACCATATTTATTATATTTGCAGAAAGTATGGTTTTATTTTTAAGTAGCTTGAAATCAATCAACGGGGAAGGTGATTTCTTTTCTGTTCTTACAAACAGAATTAGAGAGATAACCGATACGCTTGAAAACAAGATAATTTGTATTAAATTGACTAATGAGGCCTGCCCTTCTAAAAATTGAAGCGTAAGAAGAAATGAGACTATTGTAACCGATAGTGTTAAAGCTCCTTTTATGTCTAAACTCTTGCTTAGTCTTGCGTTTTGGTTTTTAATATCTATAACAGTATATGTATTAGTATTCTCAGTTAGTAGTATATCTTTTCTGACATGAGTAAACCTACAACAAAATTCGGAGCCTTTATCTGAAACCAACTGTTGTTGGTCTATTTCCTTTACGTTTACAAATTTTGCGATTACTCCAAAAAGTATTGCTGCAACTGGCAGAATGAATAAGAATATCGCACGCCATCCGTAATTCTCTACGATTCCTCCACCTATTACCAAACCAATAACAGCACCGCCAGATAAAGTGGAGGTAAATATGGCCTGACCTATTGCAAGCTTCTCTGGAGGAAATTTATCTCTTATAATGCTAAAAGCTATCGGGAACATCGATATGCCAATCCCCAACATCACCCTAGAAGCAACAAGGATAAGAAAATTGATAGCGAGAGCTCCTACCAAAAAGCCTAATACAAAAATCCCCAAAATTATCAGCAGCATCTTCTTTTTACCATAAGTATCTGACAACTTGCCTGCAATCGGAGTCATAACTGCTCCCGTGACCAGAGGAGCAGCCAATATCCAGGATGAATCTTCATAGGAAATGCCAAGATCTACAATGATCTCTGGAATTGCTGGCAGGACCATAGTTTCAGAAGCCAATGCGACAATGCCCAGGCCGCTCAATATTGCAAGTGTTATCCACGGTGAAGTAAAGTGCTTCTTCTCTACTTTTTGCATGTCTTATTGTTACTAACCTAATTAATTAGTATTAACTGATGTTTCAGTGGATTCAAGGAAAAATTTCTTTGCCGTTCTCAAG
>JAATVP010000029.1 GCA_014523625.1 Nitrososphaerales archaeon TH5896 | reverse complement strand
GCTATCGTGGTTTGGTCAGCGGCTATGCGATGCGCGTAGCTGCCTGGAAACATCTTGGAAGATTGTATTTTATGTCTACCAGTACCCTGTTCACCTTCAATTCGTTGAGATTCAATATGATTTGTGCTATATGAGCTTGAGTTTTCAGATGGGTCAGCATTATTTAGATGACCTGCATATCCATCCACATCAAGGAATGACGGATCTTGCTGGTCAATAAATTCAGAATGTGGTATTCTATATCCATAGGTCGGAGGAATTCTACGACGAATAATTTCATCTGGTATCATTACAAATAGCTAAGCATTGGCGGGATATTAATTTGTACTGCAAATATTGCCATCGTACTAAAAGACGCTAAATTTTCATATCACTTTAATGCACGATGTCTGATTGCATTGACTAAATTGTCATGTTTTAGTATATTTTCCATAAAATATAGAAACAATATTGATTTTTGGTAAAATCGTTAGGTGTTTTATATCATAGTTGTAAAAATTTCAATTCTTGATAGTGGATCCTTGTTCAGCAGGGATAACTTTATATAGTAGAATAAAACATTTATACTAGATGCGATATTCTGACAATTTTTCTGGTGAAAAACTTTGGTAAAGGACATTACTCTATTCAATGAAAGATGCCCGCGATGCGGAAAGGGCCCCATGGTTACAGATAATTCTAGTGGAGAGATGTTTTGTGGAAACTGTGGATTTGTGATTACAGAAAGAATAGAAGAAATGGGTCCAGAATGGCGAGCCTTTTCAAAGGAAGAGCATGAGGATAGGAGTCGAGCTGGTGTGCCTACGTCGCTTGCAATGCATGATATGGGACTGGCGACTATTATTGGGCCTATCGATAAAGACGCTTCTGGTAAACCGTTGTCAGCCTCTATGAAAAGCACTATCGAAAGGCTTAGAACCTGGGACAGTAGGAGCCAAGTACATGAACCTGTAGACCGCAATTTCAGGCAGGCGTTCAGTGAGCTCGATCGCCTCAAAGATAAGTTGGCAGTGGGAGACGCAGTAATAGAAAAAGCAGCCTACGTGTATAGGAAGGCTCTGGAACGGGGTCTGGTGAGAGGGAGATCCATCTCTGCACTAGTTGCAGCTGCTTTATACGCCGCTTGTAGAGATACGGAAACTCCCCGGACATTGAAAGACATCGCTAATGCAAGCAATATCAAAAAGAAGGATGTTGCAAGGTGTTATCGTCTTTTGATAAGGGAGCTTGATTTGAAAATGCCCGTTGTCGACCCTGTCAAATGTGTAGCCAGAATCGCAAGCAAAGCAGGCCTTTCAGAAAAGACAAAGAGAAAGGCACTTGAGATCTTGAAGAGAGCAGAGGAAGGAAAAATTTCTGCAGGTAAAGACCCGATGGGACTTGCGGCAGCCGCATTGTATGTCGCCTGCGTGATGAACGGTGAGAACAAGACACAGAAAGACGTCGCAGAAGCAGCCGGAGTAACTGAGGTCACAATCAGAAACAGATACAAAGGATTGAAATTACACCTAAAGTTGTAATTACTGATTTTAGGGCGCAGTAAGAGCTGAGCTCGTTGCATCACTTGTACTGGAGATCATGGCAAGTTTGTACAACTAGGGTTGTGAGAGGCTGAAGAGAGTGGCTAAATTTATACATTTATGGGTTTATAATTAAACACTACAAATCACTATCATACTGGAATAACAAAATATCGAAATACTATAACTGTACACAAAAGTGGGGAAGTATATCAACTTTTATGATACTATGAATCTGTCTGATTGCCTAGACTATTACATAAACATCCCGACACCTACAAAAAAGATTTCTCTGAGAATGTACCAGTTCACTGAACTTCGATAGCCGCCTCATTGAAACCCATTCTTAGCAGATAACTCTTGACATCATCTCGATGGTCACCTTGCAGCATCATGAACCCATCTTTTGCTGTGCCACCGCATGCAAACCTGCTCTTCAATTCCTTAATAATACTCTGAACATCGCTTTGTTTTGGATCAATACCTTCAATCATTGTAGTTGTTTTGGAGAAGCGCCTTTTCTCCAGTCGAACGATGATCCTGGTGTCTTCTTTCTCCAATTCGCCACAAGCACAAAGATCGTCGGGAAGGCCACATTTCTTGCATATAACCGCCATCTATTGATAGATATTTCCCCAATTCTTACTTTTAAGCCTTGCCTGATGAGAGTGGATTGTCATGATGTCTGCTATGCGTCTCATCCCTTTATGCAATAGGATGCTGCATGATTGAACCAACCGAACCTACTGAACATGTCGTACAACCAACCTCAAACTCTAATCGGAATCTATTTAACCGTGTTAAGGTCCTTCAAACTGTAGCAATGAGCAGCAGTAAGAAAAAGAATGCACCACTTCCGGCATCCAGTGCAGGGTTACTTCGATTCTTTGAAGATGAGACTAAGGGAATCAAGATTAGGCCCGAATTAGTACTTGGGATAGCGGGAGGGATAATTGGTGTTTCAATCCTCATTCGTCTAATATTCCCTGTGTGAAGTCACTTTTTATGTATAGTCAGGCAGAGGATAGCGTTTCAAACATACACAAAAGATGGGCTCTAACCAAGCTTAATCCTTCTACAAGCAAAGCGTCTTTTGTAATTACCTGTTGCGCTTTTACTGCTCTTGTTGTCCTCACAAATGGTTACGTAACCGGTGTTGGATTTGATAACTATCCTTATCTCATTTACTATGTTGTAGTGGGTAACGTTGCCCTATTCGCGCTAACGTACTTGGACTACATCCTTCTGAAAGGAACCTCCCTTAGCAAACTTTCTAAAATCTTTCACGTGTCTGCGTTCTCATATCTTATCTGGCTTCTTACCTTGATTATTGGAATGCTGGTTCCTAATTTGATAAGCAATGATGGGAATGGGAATGCAACCAATTCAAGTTATCTGCTCGAAGGACTGCTTTTCGTGGCTGCTTTTAGGATATGTATGTTTAAATCTGTTTTTGGAGCAACATTGTTCCGAGCAATCCTTGTAGGATTGGTCGCGCCATTTACCATTCTCTTTTTCTTTACGCCGCTTCAATTTATCCCTGAGGTATTTTCTAACCCAGTTGCGCTTGGATACGGGTTGACTATTGTCGGCATGGGGATCTTCTGGGCCATTTTAGCTGATCGTGCGGGAAGGCCAGAGATCAGGAGCACATTTGAAGTCTTGCAGGCTTTCTTGGCTGCTTGGACCGAAAAAGATGGAACAAGGTTTGAGCGGATCGCCGAAGAAAAAGCAGACGAAAAACCTGTCTCTACGTTCATGATGAAATTTTCACTTGACAAAACCAATGGATACTCACTTGTTATCCCTGAAGTCCATCCTGGCCCTTTCCTGTCTGTGGGAGGGAGCAATCTGCCCTATGTTTTATACAATGCATTTTCTGGACGGGCGATGGTTCTACATGGTGTATCTGACCATGCGTTGAATATTCCCTCTAAAGAAGAGCTGGACAGATATTTGACAAGTCTCAAATCAGCAAAAAAGCTCTCCTCACATAGCCGTTGTTCTAGGCCGGTCAGAGTTGAGGATGGCCACTGCAGCGTGACAGGAATTAGATTCGATGGAGTCTGTATGCTAATTTTGTCCATGTCCCCAAAAGGCATGGAGGACGTCCCATATTCAGTGCTTTCTCAACTTAATCATTACTCCAAGAAGATCGGTTTTGATTCCTTGCTCTTAATAGATAGTCATAATGCAATGGGTGTTTCATTGGATTCCCAGCAAACAGATCAACTGCTCAGGACTGCGGAGCACTGTTTGGACAAATTAGTCGCTGCAGTAGAATATCCGTTTCGAGCAGGCTATGCCAATATTAAGGATATCCCTGTGGGAGCTGCATTCCAGGACGATTTGGGCGAGTCTGGATTGGCTGTCCTTGCGTTGTGTATTGACAATAAGTGGAACTTGTTGGGCTGGGCTGATTCTAATAACATGAAAAATGGCCTACGTGAAAAGCTTTTGAAAAAACTGACAAGCCACGAACATCATATGGTAGAAATCTGTACTTCGGACACCCATAGTACTTCAGGTAAAAGGACTAGGAATGGCTACTTCGCACTTGGAGAGCTTAGCAAAGAGGATTCGATAATAGAAGCATTTCAAGCATTATCACATCGAGCAATGGAGTCAGCTGAATCGTCGTCTCTGGAGTTGTACTCTGCTATGTCGAGGATAAAGGTGATGGGAGCAAAACAGCTAGACGACTACTCATCTGCATTGGATAGATCAATGAGCATAACAAAGATATTCTTGTGCGCATTGGCGGTGACCTTTGTTAGTATGGCTCTGTTAACTTGAATTGTGAAAAGAAGCGTTGAAAAACTGTGATTGCATTTGTTATCTTTAGTATGAAATCAATTTACATTTTATCCACTTAGGACTGACATGCGAAATCAAGGAAGACCATTTTTTCGCTTCTCAGTTCAGTGGATGGGGAGAGATTTGAACTCTCGATCACCTGTGTGTGAGACAGGTATCATAACCAGGCTAGACTACCCATCCAATTTTTTTCGAAAGGCTACCCCATCACACCTTCTCTTACAATGTTAGGCAGTGTATTTCAATATATTTCACTCGACTTCGTCTCATCTATTCTTTAAGGTTGTTTTATCCGATGACGTCGAATCGGAGTTGGAGAGCTTTAAGTGCCTTGATCAAAACCCTTCAAGTATTTCTGTTGATCTTGCGTTAGCTGGTCAATATATACTCCCATCGAATGAAGCTTTGCCTCAGCTATGACCATATCTTGTTCTCGTTCAATTTCATATACTCTGGGTTCAAGCGAACTATGGCTCTGTGCGATCCGGATAACCGAAAGAAGTTGATTTGCAAAGCTCATGTCCATAACTTCCGAGGGATGTCCTTCTGCTGCTGCGAGGTTCACCAGTCTGCCGTCTGCTATAAGGTATACACCTTTCCCATTTGACAATTGATACTGATAAACATGATCGTTTATCTTATTTTTCGCAGCAGCCTTTTTCTCCAGAGCATCTACTGCAATCTCTACATTAAAATGTCCTGCATTGGCCAGCAGTGCCCCGTTCTTTAGCTTTAATATTGTTTCGTAGTCGATTACATCCCTACAACCTGTAGTTGTTATGAACAGATCTCCTATAGGCGCTGCCTCCGAGACTCTTGCAACAGAAAACCCATCCAACTTTGCTTTCAGAGCAGCAATTGGATCGACTTCGGTAACGGTTACATTTGCGCCCAAGCCCGCCGCCTTTCGAGCAATTCCTTTGCCCACATGTCCATATCCAGAGATGACGACATTTTTTCCTGAAATTAGTATGTTCGTTGCTCGAATAATTCCATCCAATGCTGATTGACCAGTACCGTAGAAATTATCAAAGTCATGTTTTGTCTCTGCATCATTTACAGCAATGATGGGGTATTTCAGAATCCCGCCCCTCTCCATAGATCTTAGCCTTACAACTCCCGTTGTTGTTTCCTCAGTTCCACCATACACAGTTTTGAATCTTTGAAAATCTTTGTGCATCTCCAACGTTAAATCGGCCCCATCATCGATGGTTATATTTGGATCAATCTTCATCGCCGAGTGAATGTCTTCGTAATATTGTTGGGTTGATACACCTCTACTGGCATAAATTGATACTTTGTCATCCTCGGCGAGGGATGAGGCCACGTCATCTTGGGTACTAAGAGGGTTACACCCGCACCAAGAAAGTTCTGCGCCTAAAGCCTCTAGAGATTCAATCAATACCGCGGTTTCTTTTGTGACATGCAGACAACCGGCAACGCGAACACCTTCTAACGGTTTGTTTTTTTCATATTGCCTGGTCAAAGACTGTAAGACAGGCATGTGGGACGATGCCCACTGAATTTTTCTCCTTCCTTCATTTGCTAAGGAGACATCAAGAACACGATAACTCATATACTGCTTGCCGATACACGGGCCATATATTATTTTAACTTCGAGTCTTTGATGAGTTGTGTATTAAGTCTGTACTAATATTGGGAACCTGTTTCTAGCCCTTGTCAAGATAACACCGTGTGTAACATACTTGAAAAATCGGAAATAGATTTGAAGATCGGGAGGAGACAATAAAGCAAGAAGGAAAAAAGGAGGGGGGGTTGGATTTGCAATCGTCTGAAAAAGGAAAGCAAGTAAGCTAGTTGAATTCTTGGTAGTGGAAAGACTAGATCTTTTACCATGATTCTTTTGAGACCAGTGAACAACTTCAAGTTAGACACCCAGACTTCAAGTTGGAAGCGCAAGGTATATGATGATCGGATCGATTCTAGGTAAGATGTGCGGAAGTTTCAGATAGGCGTGATTGGCTACAACGATGACCGTTGCAGCGAAGTCGCCAAAGAAATAGCCTATAAGGTCGGCAAAGAAATCGCGCTTTCCGGCTCGGTTCTAATATGCGGAGGTCTTGGAGGAGTAATGGAAGCCGCATGTAAAGGTGCGAAGGAAGCGAACGGTGATACGGTTGGTATTATCCCACAGGACAACTTTAGCTTTGCAAATCAATTTTGTGATATTGTAATTTGTAGTGGTATTGGATTTGCACGAGATTTCATAGTGGCCACATCCTCTGACGGAATAATTGCTGTAGGTGGAGGTATTGGAACGCTTATCGAAATGTCTGTAGGCTATATGATCAAAAAGAAGATAGTTGCAATCTCGCCAAGTGGGGGAGTCTCTGAAGCATACGCAGGCAAGTATCTGGATGAAAGGAAAAGAGTGCTAATTGAGTCGGCTCCAGACGCTAAAACTGCAGTCCAAACAATTCTAAAAGATAGCAAGAGCTCGTAAATCGGAGCCTGCACACTATCTGTCTGTCGTCAGACCTCAGATCAATCTTTGCCCCTTTGAAGATACAGCGGTAGGCATTGGTGTAATTCCCATCACATTTGCTGCATCTGCAGATGCAGCAATTACGTTAGTCTGCTAACTTGAGAAGATATGGGTCAGGGGCGTAAAACTTGCCATACTTGTCGGACATTTCTTGTAATTTTTCAATGACTCTCTTTATTCCAAATTCCTGAACAGTCGCCAAAAGTTCTTTTTTGAGTCCCATACCAAGACGGAGCGCCTTTTCTAGGTCTGCTTGCGAGCAGACGCCATTGGAGAGAAGCCAACATGCGTTATTTGAAGCGACCGCCAACATTACAATAGGGTCAAAAGTTGTGGCGTCAGCTTGAACAAGATCTTTGCGCTCGTATTTGTCTGATGAATAGGAATAGAAGCCTTCTCCAGTTTTTTGTCCAAGCTTTTTCTGTTCGAACAATTTTTCGATTAAGGGATGTGGATTAATGACCTTTTTATCCCTAAGATACATTTCATGAGTTGCCTTGTTGATAACGTCCAATCCAGTATAATCGGCCAGTTCAAATATCCCCATCGGAAACCCTAATTTGAGTTTCATTGCTGCATCTATTTCCTCATATGTGATTCCATCTCTTTCCTTACAAAAGACGGCTTCATGTACCAGTGGTATGAAAATCCTATTTACGATGAACCCCGCAACATCCTTTTGTACAAGCACTGGAGTCTTTCCTAGGTTTTCTACAAAGGTCATCAAGCTTTCGACAGTACCTTGTTCGGTCTGGTGACCTCGGATCACTTCCACCAATTTCATTAGCTGAGGGGGATTGAAGAAATGTAAACCGATAAATGACCCAGGACGATCTGTTAACTCAGCCATCTCACTTATTGGTAGAGTACTTGTGTTTGATGCAAAGAGAGTCTTAGGATCGGCGTAGGAGCTTACATCTTTGTAGACTATTCTTTTTAACGAAAGGTCTTCAGGTACTGCTTCGATTACAAGATCTGCGTCCTTCAAGCCTTCTTTCAGATCAATCACTGGTACTAATCTGGATAGTGTCTGATCAAAAGATTCTTTGGTCATTTTGTTTTTTTCAACCAACTTATTTAGTGACCACTTGATCTTGTCCATGGCATTATCTAGGAACCTCTGCTCGACATCTCTCAAGAGAACTTTGAATCCTGCCATTGCGGCGATCTGTGCTATCCCGTGTCCCATAGTCCCAGATCCTAGCACTGTAACATTTGCAATCTTGTCCATTCTATGATCACATACTATCGATGGAGGAGGGCTTTTAGTCTTGCCTTGAATTGAAAGCAATTTAAGAGAATGATTCTCTAAAGCCACCTGTATCAGTAATTGGATCTATTTAGATTTACTGCTGACGTGTCGTCTCTTTCAGAACGAATGACAAAGAATTCATCGCCTGAGGTGATCAATAGACTCGATTTCGTTAGAAACCGCTTAGTTGATCTCTACAAGCGTAATTTGGTAAAAATAAATCACTCTGTTATGGAGCTTGTTTGTGCGAAACACCTGATAGAGTTTGGGTACAGTGTTGATGTCGAGAGGAGGTTAACTGACATTCTGGTTTGCGACGTCTTTGCGAGCAAAGGTGACGGAGAAGCAATCGTTGAAATCGAAACTGGCTTCATCCCTCCCGAGCATGCTTTGGATCCCACGGCATATTATGTTGCAAGAATTGCTAGCAAGATCTCTCGGTACAGCAAGCATGCAAACAAATTTGTTCTTGCGACAACGCCCGTAAGTATCTTGCCGATCCCTAATCTTTTTAGATTTCCGGTGCGAGCGAGGAGAACAGACGAGATCAAGAAATTAAAACTCGTATGTGACAACTATTATAAAGATCCTCCCATAGAAGTCGATGACATTCTAAATGGTAGGTTACATGTGATCTATATCATAGACATCGATGAGGGCAAAATCCAAGAAATGGACGTGGAGACATACTTTGATGAACTCCAGATTGCTTTTGATCTTTCGACTAGAATAATGGAAAAGTTTTAAGTTATGTTAGTTTTTCCACTATACGGATAGTATTAGTCGTTGCCGAAGTACATCAAAATTAGACATCAATAACGTCAAAGTCTCCCCGACATAACTAGATTCTTCTTTATATTAAGATAATAAGATTCTGAATAAGCAATTTCTGAATGCATAGTTATACTAGTCTTCGTCCTACCGCTTAATAAATATGTAAAAGGAATTCTTGCGATGTCTGACAACAAAGAATTGCTAACGATAGCAGTCATAGCTGCAGCACTGATGATGGTATTAGGTACTTCGATACCATCAAGCGTATTAGCAAGCGCTAGTATTGAAGCCGCAGAACCAAGCGACGAGAGTGGAAACGATGACAGTAACAATAGTGGTGATAGTAGCGGCAATAACGAGGAAAGCACAGATGGCAACAGCGATAATAATAGCAGCAATGACAGTGGTAATAGTGGTAGTAACGATGACGGTACAAATGATGAAAATAGTGATGATGGTAGTAGTGATAATGATAGTTCCGACTCAAACAACGATGGCGGAGTCCCTGAAGAGTATCTTGGAGAATATTCAACCTGCGTTACAGATCTATCCTCAGATGACAGCATTTTGACCCAAGATGATGTGGTTGATTGTTATGGACAAGTTTTTGGTCCTAATCCAAGTCATGAGCTAGGTCCATTGATGCAGAATGTTCCAACATCGCCTGCCACAAATATGCCAGGATTTGAAAATATGCCATCTGCACTGCAACAACCCGCAGATGAACAACAACAGATGCAGCCTTTCGGTCAAACTCAGCCACAGGACGGACAACAACTACCAATTCAACAACAACAATCATATCCTGCAACAGGAGATCAACAACAAGCACAGCCTTTAGGTCAAACTCAGCCACAGGACGGACAACAACTACCAATTCAGCAACAACAGCAACAACCCCAAACAGGTATGGGAGGCCAGCAGCAAATGTCACCAACAGAGCTTCCGATTGACGCTGGAATCTTGGATGTAGAAACCATTAAGGAGATAGTTAAGAACAGATTAGCCCAATAGAAACCAGCTGCCTGCGAACTCAAAAGACTTAGCGGAAAGCTAATTCTACCCTCTTTTTTGGATTCTAAAAGATTAGTAAGGATTAAAGAACTAAACTCCACACTAAATATCGAAAGTTGCCTCATGAACCTATTTGCCATTTTATTGAAGCAAGATGATCCATCAAAATGCACGGCTACGAAACTCGTTAAATTTCATCTATTGAAAACGATCGTTCGACCTAGGTATGATACTTTGATCTTAAACCCGTTTTCGAGAATCTGTTTGACACGAAACGATCGAAACCTCTCTTCCGCATTGTGCGTTATTGATTGTTCGTGGGAACGATCTGATACAATTCTACAAAATCGAAAATGGCGATCTTATCCTCTATTACGCCGACTTCCTGCACTCTTGGCTGGTAATCCGGTCAATTACGCTAAATTGGGAAAGCTTTCAAGTGTTGAGGCTCTATCAGGGGCACTCTTGATAATGGGATATAATTCAGAAGCATTCGCTATCCTTGACAAATTCAAATGGGGTCACACCTTCTATGAGCTCAATTTGCATGTATTACAAGAATATTCTAATGCTGAGAATGAGGGCGAAGTGTACGATATCCAACGTCAGTATTTTGAACAACAAGGAACTTAAATTATGGCCAGGAGTAATGATGAGTTGAGAGGTGGTGAGCTGGTGTGTGGGCTACTCGAAAGAGAGGAAACTCCTCCCTCTATGCAGGCGCTCGGATCAGAGATGATCGATCGGAGACGGTCGGCTACGGAACAGAAAAGATATCCAGTCAGGACGAGTAATAAAGCTGTGATGGTGAATAGCCTGAGTGTCCTTAACTGGAATGAAACTGCCGCCCCGAGTGGAGCAAGGCCAAACTGAGCATAAGACCCTGCAGCAGCTAAGGTAGGCCGCTAAGCGGAATCCCACTTAAAACAGAAGGAGGGTTATTGCCAGGACACCATTTCTCGACTTGAGTTTAAATATTTCTTCTTATCGAGCGTATTTAGGTACTAATTAATACAGGACAATCCACAAGTATTTGATAATCTGGTTAGTTGAGAACTGCAATTTTTCCGCAGACGAGCACTTCGAGAGAACTGGCTGACACTTATGGCTACCATGAATGGATGGTAGGCCGCTTCCTTGAGTACATGCCTGATGTGGAGAAATGTCTGGCCATGATGGAATCTCCTTCAAGCGCCTTCATTAGAACTAACACGCTAAAGATTGACCCAAAATCACTTGTGAGCTTGCTTGAAGCCAGGAATATTGAGTTGGAGCCTACAGAGTTGCATGAAGTTTATAGAGTAGTTAGTACTTCCTTACCAATTGGAGCTACTCCAGAATACTTAGCGGGGTTGTATTACATTCAAGACATCAGCTCTTGTATTGCAGTTGAGGAACTGGATGTTTTAACCGATCAACTAAATCTGGACATGGCATGTGCCCCAGGTGGCAAGACAACTTTCATGGCCCAGAAAATGTGCAACTCAGGTGCAATATGTGCTATTGAGCATAACCGGAGACGAATCCCATCCGTGATATTCAATTTGTCAAGATGTGGCGTACTTAACACGTCACTGTACAACTTCGATGCTCGGTCTGTTGGTAGCTTAAAGATGAAATTCGACCGTGTCCTACTTGACGCCCCATGTACATGTGAAGGCATTATTTCTAAAGACAAGACAAGAAAAACTAGCCACGATCCCTCTGATATAGAAGAATTGAGCCGACGGCAGCTGGCGATGCTTTTAGAAGCGACAAAGAATGCTAAACCAGGAGGCCTCATTATCTACTCAACGTGCTCCTTTGCTCCGGAGGAGAATGAAGTAGTGATAGATGAACTGTTGGAGGTTCTCGGTAACTCGATCGTCGTCGAACCCGTTCGTTATGGTCTCCCGGGCTTGACTCGTTTCGGCGATCGAAGATTCCATTCAAGCCTTAGCCATACGGCCAGACTTTATCCACATCTGCATAATACAGTTGGCTTTTATATTGCAAAGCTACGGATGCGGTGATGATCTTTTATTATAGTTATTTAGTGGGCAAACTTGATACTCTATAGAGAACCAACACGTCAAGAACTTACTGTACTTCGCAGAAGCTTCGATCAGTGGGGAATATTTGATCACGTTCTCGATAAAGAGATACTCATCAATGAAAAAAAATTGAACGGCTCTAGAATTAAGGAAGTATATTTAACTACAAAAGATAACTATAAAATGATCCCCGGGAATGCCTCGCTATCCTATATTGGGATGTTAGTTGGATACCTGAAAAGAAGAAGTTTTGTCCCTTCGATGGCAGGAGCAGACCTGATTGCCAGAGTAGGCGTAAAATTTCCGTTTGTTATAGTGAACCAAACTGCCGAAGCATTGGTTTTGTACGGCCGAGACATAATGCACGGTTCTATTGTAGACTATGGAAATCTGGGTAGAAATAATACTACACTAATCATACTTAATGAAAATAGGATCCCTATTGGACTGGGAATTAATACGGTGTCTATAGGAAAGAATATCCCCACATTAGATAAAAGAATCGTCATTAAGACGATAGTGGATGCTGGCTATTACTTAAGGAATGAGCGTTGGATAGACGAGTGAGAAAAATACATGAACAAATGTTCAGATGAAGGCAGCGAAATCTTCCGGATAATCAGTGATATGCGGAGGGATCAACTTTATGAGTGATACTTGCAACACTCATCGATAGACAGGAGCACCCTTTGCTGCAAAAGGATTGATTCTATTTTACCGGCGCGGAAATGAGTGAGCTGGCATAACTTTTGGCTAGTAAGTTTCTATTTTCTCGTTTTAATTAGGACGAAAACAGCAACTGCACCCATCATACCTCCTAGAACCAGAAGTACCTGTATCGGAAAACCCCCAGTAGCAGTAGTAGTTCCGGCTGGTGCCTGTTGGGTTACGACAGCAAACTCCGTATCGCCGCTCTTCTGTATCTTCGAGAAACCGGCTATGGTCATCTGTGCTGACGGTGGAGGTGTAGTAGTTTCAACTGTGATCGGCGTGCCATCCACAGTGGCACTTGCTTGCTTTTCTGTCTCTTGGAACGTCCCTTCTCTAAAACTACTTTCTCCAAGAGAATAAATTGATACTACTCTCGCCCCGCCAAGCTCCTCAAGTCCAGCACTTGCGGCGCCAGCTTGGCTTCCTGTAGGATCAAAGAGAAAGTGCCATGTATCCATAGGTCTTCCTATATCCTCGAAATTAAACAGCTGATCCGACATAATTGGTGCAGCTTCAGAGTTCATTAATTGCTCCGCGACGCTTGAATGATTGGCTTGTAGAAGGCCGATCGGGTGGTTGACGTCAATGTCTCCATATGGAGTAGAAAGCGTAATGGGCTCCGCTACGTTGATGGATCTCCAATCCAAGTCAACTACATCAGCAGTTTGATTCTTGCTAGATAACGTAATGTTAGAAATAAATGAAGGTTTCAACTGTACATTGTATGAAAGTGTTAATTCGTCTTCAGTTCCCCTAAGCTGTCCCGTGTAGGTCAAACTGGCATTTGTAATTCTCACAGGACTACTCTTTTGAGAAGCCATGGCATCGTTGAATGCCTGTATAAGCTGCGGCATGCCATCCTCGTCGCCTTGCATAGTAAACCTGACGGTTTCTGATTTGCCGTTAAACTCTTCGGCTAAAGGACTATTCGGAGGATACTTGATCGTCGAAAATCGAATTGCGCTCCAATCAACTTCGCCATTTCCTGTAGTAGGTACCAAGGCTGAAGTCGACTGAACTGCATGCACACTCAAGATCTGACTAATGAGCAGGACCGACATCAAACCAAAGGAAAGAGCGAGAACTAAAGCCTGCACATGAGAAATCATCGTTTTCTTGCTTATATTCTTTTTTGATACCAATTATTATTTGGATAATAAGGACAAAATGAAGAGGCAAAGCGGACTGGTGTAAATCATTATTACAATCGCTGCATAACTTATGCATCACATGAAGGCAACAACTACAATCTACATCCACATCTACGACGAAAATTTTACATTCCCAAGTACTCTCTTAAAACCCAGTTAATTGATCACTATTCTTTCCGGTGGTACAGGTTCTATGAAATTAGTACGAGGGCTAAGTAGGATTGAGAACTCAATCGCAGTTATCTTGAATGTTGGCGATAATGTGTGGAAATATGGATTGTACATTTGTCCTGATATTGACACTATATTCTATGGCTTGTCAGGACTGCTTGGTGTTAGTCGAGGATGGGGAATAAGGGGTGACACATTCAATTTCTTGGACCAAATTGGTGAATTGGGACTGGAGAATTGGTTTCGAATCGGTGATCGAGACTTAGCCACCCATGTGATCAGAACAAAGCTGATCAGACAGGGCATGACTTTGACTCAAGTAACCGAATATTTTCGATCGGTTTACAAGCTGAAGGCTATCCTGATTCCGATATCTAATGATAGTATCGAAACTCGCATTGTTACGAGCCGCGGTGAAATGAATATTCAGGAATTCTGGGTAAAGTACAAAGCTACCCCCAAGGTAGTGGGAGTAGTATACAAAGGAGCGAAAAATTCACGGATGACTGACAGAGTCATGAGGTTGATTCGTAGCTCTGAAAGAATCATTATCGCACCCGCCAATCCCATAAGCAGCATAGGGCCAATGCTTGCGATTCCAGGGGTTAAAAATGAACTGGCCAAGGTCAGGAAGAAGGTGATTGCAATTTCTCCAGTGCAAGGCAAGCAAGCATTCAGCGGGCCAGCCACCAAGTATATGAAGGCTTTGAAACTGGATACTTCTCCAATGGGGATAGCCAAATATTACTCCGGCATTATTGGTTCAATTGTTATTTCGAAAGAGGACCGGCCATACGAAAACAAACTTATGAAGCTGGGATTAAAAGTTTATCTTAACGATATTACAATGAACTCATTACATGAAGAGTGTAGGCTAGCTTCATTCGTCACGGGCATTACATAAGGAACTATAGATATTAGCATGGACATATGTGTCGTCATTCCCGTAAAGAGTTTTGATCAAGCCAAATCCAGGCTTTCAGGTCTTTTGGACAGAGAACAGCGAAGAGAGTTATCTCGTTTTTTATTGCAAGACACATTGGACACCCTTTCACTCTGTCGTGAATTGGCCAAAATTATTGTTGTTTCAAGCGATCCTGCGGTGAAGGAGATAACTGAGAATCTAGGATTAGAGTGCCTATTACAATCTGAAGATAGTGGTGTCAATAGTGCAATCAAATATGCAGACAAGCACCTGAGTTTCGGTGGGAATTGGGTCAGCATTACGATTCCATGCGATTTACCCCTTCTTCTTCCAAAAGATATCGAGGGTGTATGCCAGGTAATCCCCAAGAAAGGAGCTTGTGTAATCGTATCTCCTTCATACAAATTCGATGGAACTAATTTGCTTGCCCGAAACCCATTTAATATCATCAACGATACGAGATATGATAATGACAGCTTTCAGGGACACCTTGAGGCTTCGATAGAAGCAGGGGCAAACACTAGGATATTGCTATCCTCAAGGTTGATGATTGATCTCGACACTCCTGAGGACATGCAGCTGGTCCTGAGCAAGGGAGCATCAGCAAAGAAGTCGATCTCTTATCTCTGGAAGATCAAGAAAAACCATTTTGGCTCATCTTCCACCTCAACCACTTTAAAATCTGAAACAAAAGCAAAAAATAATCCGGATACAACTGATACAGCCTCGACCTCAGCCAGGGCTCTCTGGAGTCAGTGAGCCAAAACTAGTTGTGCCCAAATGCGCCCCTCCTCGTAGACTGTCTTTGCGCCATAAGTGAAGGGAAAATGACTTTCGATGGCTTCAGGGAGTTAGCAGGCATAAGAAGTGTGACTGTTGCGAATGAAATATTAAAATTCCTGTTAGAGAGAGGAATCGGCAAACGTCATAGCAAAGCTCTTCTTTCATTTTCGGCAACCGATAGATTGAGAGCATCGATTTTAGCAGTCAGCTTGGGTGCAGACGTCATGAAAATCTCCAAACTTTTGTCATGGAAAGACTTCGAAAGGTTCGCCTCAGAGATACTCCTCAACAGTGGGTTCCGAACTATGAACAACGTTCGATTCACCAAACCTCGAGCGGAGATTGATATTGTAGCGACCAAATCTCAGTTATCACTGTCCATTGACTGCAAACATTGGGCCAATAATGGGCGAACAGGATTATTGGCACATACTCAGAAGCAGATTCAAAGAACTCAGCGACTACTTAGAAGTCCCTTTGAATTCAGTAAGGCAGTTCCGGTGTTACTCACCATCTATCCCATCCACCGCCCTTGCTACGCCAACCTTGTTCCTATAGTAGACATAAATAAGTTCCAAGGTTTTGTAAATGAAATAGAATTCAATCTGGATAGAGTACTATGCATTAGCAGAATCTAGATCTAGTAACCAATTATTCTTGCTTGATAATTCTGAATGAAAATTGCGGATCTTTGGCTATATATTTAACAGTTTGTGGGCTTCCCAAATCCTGTCGCTTATATAATGCAAAGTCTGGATAACATAGCCTTTCTGTTCTTCGACCGCCTTGTCGCTATCAATTAGTGCTATACCAACAGCCAAAGGTTTGCCATGGACCTCATCCTTGATCACGACTACGCCTCCCTTCTTAAAGTTATCAAATGCCGTTATTCCAGGTCTTGTCACCTTTGCTCCATTGCAGACAAAGCGAACGGCACCCATATCGACCGTAACTGATGGGAAGCGATTCAAGAGCGAGACGTCTCCAAGAAAAGGAACAATGTCCTTGTCCTTACCTACTTGGACTGCAGTAAAGTCGTCAGATTTGTAGAGTGATTCATCTCCATCAACTTGATATTCCTTAATAGTCTTTATTTTAGGAACAATATTCGAGGGCCAAGATGCCTCGATCCTTTTGACGAGCATTGCTGTGTCTCTTTTAGAAAGAAAGGTCGACCTCATATCTTCCTGACTCTTAATCTAATCACAAATCCAGTAAACTTTAGTTTTTCTCTGATCGATTATTGATAGGTATGTATTCACAGCCCATGGGTCCACAATATTTACCAACATACAAAGCTTTTGGTCTATACAGTGCGGGTCTGGGAGCAGCTTCAGCAAATTTTTCTTCAATAACATGAGTTGTCCATCCTGCTATCCTAGAGAGGGCAAAAATAGGTGTATTGAGCTCGATTGGTATCCCCATGCTGTAATACAATGATGCACTATAAAGATCCACATTTGGATATATTGGCTGCTTCTTGTGTTCTCTCATATACTTTTTAGTGATATCTTCTACTTTAGCTGTTATATCGTACCAGGGGGTATTTCGTTTCCTTGAAATAATTTTCGAAAGTCTGGCCAGAATATCAGCTCTAGGATCGGTCGTCTTATATACAGCGTGACCCATTCCCATTACCCTCCCTCCATTATCGAGTCTGGTCTTCACCCATTTATCGACATTATCGACATTTCCTATTTCAAGTAGCATTTTCATTACCTGTATGTTTGCCCCACCATGTAACTCCCCTGAGAGCGCGCCAATCGCGCCTCCAATGCAGGCATACATATGTGCCCTTGTAGAGGCAATTTCTCGTGCTGCGAATGTAGAGGCATTAAAGCTATGTTCGGCATGCAGGATTAAGGAAATGTCAAATATTCTAGATTCCTCTTTAGACGGGATTTCGTCCGTCAACATATAAAGAAAGTTAGTTGCATGATTCGCGTCATCGCCAAACAGTTGTACAGGCTCATTTCCTTTTCTGATACGGTCCCATGCTGCCACAAGCGTCGCAATCTTAGCTATAAGTTTTATCGCCCTCTTGATATTCGCTTCCTTGATATCGCTATTCATGTCAAGATCGTAATCAGGCAGCTCAGAAATAGTCGACTGAATCACGTCCATCGGTCTGGCTGATTTGGATCTATTCTTCATGTTGTCGATGATTGATTGTGGAAGATCCCTCGCATTAGATAACTGCTCAGAGAATTCTTTAAGATTCTCCTTATCTGGCAAGTCTCCGAAAAGCAAAAGATAGGATGTTTCTTCAAATGTAGAATGGTTGACAAGATCAAAAATGTCATAACCACGATAAATGAGTTTACCATTCTCACCATCAATGGAGCAGATTTTAGTATCTGCAACTTCAATGTTTCTTAGGCCGATATTCCTTGTATCCATCTGATAACTACTGATTTTTCTCACTTTCTATATTAAAGTAATGGACATATGAATTATTCCAATAATCCTTTCACTCGGAATAATTATTCATCTCTAATTCTCGTATTTTTTGAAGTATCTGGAAAACCAAAACCACGAGGACGGTGCATCTTGTCGAAAAAGTCGCGTCTACATTCTAGTAAGACATTGGAAATCTTATTAGTACCGGTATTCTATCTATGAGTCCCTTATTTTCGCCTTAAGAAGGGTGTGTCTGCTGAAAATATGCTCACTTAGTAACAAAGCATTGTCTTGCACGTTGAGAACATATCACTTTTAAATAGGTCATGGAACTGAACTAGTACAA
>JAATVP010000028.1 GCA_014523625.1 Nitrososphaerales archaeon TH5896 | reverse complement strand
TGGTCTTTGGTAGGGACATTAGACTCAACCGGATCTTAAGGGATGGGAAAATGGTATGTATTCCAATGGATCATGGAATTACTAATGGTCCAATATCTGGCTTGGAAGATGTTCACAGAGTCATATATGATT
This sequence comes from Nitrososphaerales archaeon TH5896, assembly GCA_014523625.1. Taxonomy (GTDB): domain Archaea; phylum Thermoproteota; class Nitrososphaeria; order Nitrososphaerales; family Nitrososphaeraceae; genus TH5896. The sequence goes on along the minus strand of JAATVP010000028.1, from coordinate 9,940 downwards.
ATCAGGACGCAGGATTGACTTGCGTCCTAATTAACAAAGGGATCATAAAATCAATGCCAAGGCCTCCTAAAATAGGATTGATCGCTCACCTCTCGGCTAGCACGGTATTAGGACCTTCGCCAAACAGAAAGATGCTCATAGGCAGTGTGGAAGAGGTTATCAGGCTTGGTGCCGATGCAGTATCCATCCATCTGAATATTGGTTCCAAAGAAGAACCAGAGATGCTGCAGAAATTAGGGACCATCTCTGACCAATGTGATGAATGGAGTGTTCCATTGATTGCTATGATGTATCCTAGAGGAGAAAACGTTAAAGACCCACATGATCCAGGGATTGTCGCACATGCTGCCAGGATAGGTGCAGAAGGGGGTGCTGATATGGTAAAAACTGTATACACAGGGGATATCGACTCATTTAGAACCGTAATTCAATCCTGTCCGGTACCAATAGTAATTGCTGGCGGTCCTAAGGCAACTAGTGATGCAGAAATCATGCAGCTGTGTTATGACGCAATGGAAGCTGGAGCAAAAGGGATTACGTTTGGTCGAAACATTTTTCAGCATAAGGACCCCTTCATGATCATTAAATTACTAACAGATATTGTCATATCTGGAAAAACACCTGAAGAGGCGAGGATGATTTCTGCATACAAATAAGAACAAGATATTAATCATTAGGCCGGATTCCAACGAAATTGAGGTTAGTCGATTTCTCAAATCCATTCCAGGTCAGCATATTGTCTATGCGAATCCAGAGCAATTATCCGGTTCAACTGCCAAGACAATGTATGAATCTACTCAAGCAGATTATGTAGTATTTCGAGAGATTGAGCAACTTCGAAAGTTTAGTGACCCTGAGAAGGTCAAAGGATTTTACAAAAGGATAGAGAGCAACAATGATTTAGATCAAATTCTCAAAGCTGCCGAAGCTGGTGCCAACTTTATAATCGTAGACACACAAGATTGGAGAATCATACCACTCGAAAACGTGATAGCAACTTTGCAGAGGACAAACACGAAGATTTACGCTCCTGCATCAAGTTCTACCGAGATAAGGACCCTCTTCTCTGTTTTAGAGCTCGGAGTGGATGGAGTGATATTAACAACCAGAGACCCAAATGACATAGAAGGTGCTACGAGGTTGATGGATCCTTCTAATTTGAACATTAGTAAATTAAAGATAGAAGAAGTAAGAGAGGTTGGAGTAGGAGAACGCGTCTGTATTGATACGGCATCAATCCTAGGAATGGGAGAGGGGGTCTTGGTGGGTAGCAGATCGAATTTCCTTTTTCTAATACATAACGAATCTCAAGGCTCTTCATTTACATCACCGCGACCATTTAGGGTCAATGCTGGCGCTGTTTATTGTTATACCTTGGTCCCTGGCAAGAAGACAAAATACCTCTCAGAGATAGAATCAGGATCTGAAGTGCTTGTTATTGGTAAAGGGGGGAAAGTCAGAGTCGTTACTGTTGGCCGCTCAAAAATTGAAACAAGACCCCTCACTATGATTGTGGGCGAATCGAACGGTCAGAGAGGGACTGTAATTCTTCAAAACGCAGAAACGATTCAGTTGATAGGGGAGGATGATTCATTGATTCCAGTCACCGATTTGAAGGTTGGCGACTTGGTACTAGGAGTTGTTCAGCCGAGCTCAGGAAGACATTTTGGAATGGAAGTTTCGGAATATGTATTAGAGAAATAGATTGTGTAAATAATAATACCTTGGAGAGTCCATTTTTTTAAAGCATTTGGAATATCACCACACGGTTAAAGTAGACTGCTATATGCTAGTTCAGAAGAATCCATTGGATGATATTATTGCAGGTGATTGTAAGAATGTTTTGTCATGCATCCCAGAAGGTTCAATTCAAGTGACAGTTACTTCACCACCTTACAGAAACGCAATCGATTATGGCATGCACGCCTCTGGAACAGGGGGATACTACAGAGGCAAGCGCCAGGTAGAAACAGATCAGTATCTAATTGAGATGCAAGAAATCTTTAATGAAAAGATCTACCGGGCAACCAAAGAAGGTGGATACTGTTGTATAGTAATAGGAAATGAAGTGGTAAATGGAACCATCTTGCCTCTGCCACATATGCTACTTTCTAAACTTGTTCACCCTTTTGGTAACTGGCATCTGCATGAGGAGATTATTTGGCATAAGGTTACTGGTGGCACCAACAGGTACGGGTCATTCGTGATCAACCCATATCCAAAGTATTTCAGGGCTAATATTATGCACGAGTTCATCCTTGTCTTGAGAAAGGGTGACGTATCCGTAGGAAGAAGAAGGAAGGAAGCCTTGCCGGCTACTCACGAAGAGTGGACGAAGGAAATTGCTAATTCCATTTGGCATATAGCTCCAATTCCTCCAGGCTACATACGTCATCCCTGCCCATTTCCTGAAGAAATTCCATACAGATTAATGAAGCTATATTCATACAAGGGGGATACAGTTCTGGATCCGTTCAACGGTAGCGGACAAACCACGAAAGTCGCATCTCATTTTGGACGTCACTATATTGGAATTGAGATAATTGAGGATTATGTGAAACTTGCACTCACGAGACTAAATGAGGAAGAACTACACATCCGTCCAGAGGCACTTATAGCAAAGTGGCAGAAGATTCCATCTCACTGCATATCCCGGTAGTCGGACTTCAACCTTTCCGGAACTATCAAATTTTATTGACCTATTAACGTCAAATCCGCTATAGTTCAAGCTACCTAGCAATATTTCTTCTCCACTAATCACCTCATAAATATATGTTAATGAATTGCTAATAATTCCTATGATGAAGATTTGCGCATCCATAACAGGGACAGAATCCAAGGAATTCAGTAAGTCTGCTGTTCGAGCCTTAAATATGGGTGCCAGTTTCCTGGAGATTAGATTTGATTATATTGCCGCTAGCAGCTTTTCGGAAGCCTTAGCCGTAGTTCGGCCGTTCAAAGCAAAGTGCATCTACACAATAAGAAGGACTAGCCAAGGTGGAAAATTTGATGGATCCGAAATCCAGCGACTTGTCTATTTGAAAGAGTTAGCCAGCCAATTGCCGATGATGATCGATGTGGAATACGAAACTCTGAAAGAATGTCCTGAAATTGGAACCTTTATCAAATCATTAAATGTACCGATGCTTTTGTCCTGGCATGACTTTAGATCAACACCATCGGCAAGAGAGTTGTCAGAATTGTTGGTTTTGATGAGCTCCCTAAGTAAAAATAATAAATTGGTTACTATGGCAAATTGCATAGAAGACACACTGAAAGTTTTAAGCCTTTACGAAACAGTCGACAAATCGGTAAATCTTGTAGCCTTCTGCATGGGAGAAATCGGAGTGGTTTCAAGGCTGCTCTGCGCATTGCAGTCTAATTGCCCCTTCACTTACGCCTCACTTGACCGGCCCATTGCTCCAAGTCAATTAACAATCGAACAAATGAAAAAATTGCATAGTATGATTACCGCGGATGATTCACACGACGGAGGTTGAAGAGATGCGGACATATTGCATAATTGGTGATCCTGTAAGTCATTCACTGTCCCCCGCAATGCATAACGCAGCTTTCAAATCACTCTCCATGGACGACGTCTATATCGCATACAAAGTTTCATCTCATGAACTTGAATCATCTGTCGAGTCGTTACGTTCAGTCAAGATATCCGGATTCAATGTTACTATTCCTCACAAAATCGCGGTGTTGCAGTATCTCGATGAAGTTGATCTCCTCTCACGCAAAGCTGGGGCGGTTAATACTGTAGCGACTATCGATGGGAGATTCAAAGGCTTTAACACCGATATTCAAGGTTTCCTCCAGCCCCTTCTTAACCGCGGCATAGATTTTAGGGGTTTGTCTGTACTCCTTTTCGGTGCAGGAGGTTCGGCTAGAGCTGTTGTCGCGTCTTTGTCTAGCGTCACTGGTGTTTCCAAATTAGTTGTCGCCAACAGAACCTATAACAAATCATCGGAACTATCTAAACAGGCTGAATTACAAGGATTGACTTCCTCGGTCTCAATGATTGAAGAAGCAAAAGTAATGGCAAAACGTTTCGATCTCATAGTAAACGCAACATCTGTGGGATTGCAATCGAATGAAACAATCTTGGATAGTGAAGATATCGATGGCGGCAGCACAGTATATGATCTTGTTTACAGACCCGTTATGACTAAGCTTCTTGAAAACGCTCGAGAAAAAGGAGCAAGGATCATTTACGGATACGAAATGTTACTCGAACAAGGAGCTCAAGCGTTTGAAATTTGGACTGGGCTAAAGGCACCAATCCTTGCTATGAAAAAAGCTCTCTTCGGGGTATTCCAAGAGCCAAAATGAATAGATCAATTCGTGTAACTATGCACGGAGCTGTATCTATTGTAAATGCAGTGGCAAACGGTCACGGGTCTGCGTTAGGGATATCTCTAAAGGTTCTCGCCGATTTGACTATCTCTGCAGGAAAAGGTGTTTATTTGCAGTCAAAGCAAGGTGAGAAGCTGCTCAACATACTCGTTAGAAGAACGTTACCAAAAACAGTACTCATAGATCATGCAGTCCGGATAGAGATCAAATCAGAGATTCCTGTTGGATTTGGACTGAAGAGCTCTAGTGCAGTGTCTAGTGCAGTTGCACTAGCAATTCAGAAGTTCCTTGGTGAAGAGATAGATGATGTAAAAATACTCAATCAGTCCGCTGATGCTTCAATTGACGCTGGCGTCTCGTTGACAGGAGCCTTTGATGATTCGGCTGCCTGTTATTTTGGTGGTTTTGTGGTTACGGACAATTTTTCAAGAAAGCTCATAAGAAGGGAACCAGCTTCAGAGGATCTTTCGACGGTTATTCTACTTCCATCTCGTGTATCTAGGGGGAATTTATTCAATCTTTACTTAGCTCCAGAAATATTTGATCTAGCATTTAAGATGGCATCTGACCGCGATTATTGGAACGCAATGAAGCTTAACGGAATGGCTGTTGGAGCACTACTGGGGAGTGATTATACTCCTGTCATATCAGCGATCAAGGAGCATGCCCTCTCTGCGGGGATCTCAGGCAATGGACCATCAGTAGTGGCAATCGCTGATTCCAAGCACCTCAAGAGTTTGGTGTCTACCCTGTCCAGTTTCGAGGGCCAGGTATTAATATCAAAGGTTAACAATCAAAAGGCTACAGTAGAAGAATTCGATGGTTAAAATTTCTGTCCAAAGATCCCAACTAAGTGGAAAGGCAAGGTGCCCGCCAAGCAAGAGTTACACACATAGGGCCGTATTTATAGCAGCCCTCTCAGACGACGAGTCCAGTATCCTTGATCCCTTAATTTCAAGGGACACTCTTTCCACTATAGATGCCTGTCGAGCTTTGGGATCGCAAATCCTTCATGAAGAATCTTCGTTACGAATTAAAGGGACACCGTTAAAAGCACCCGATACTGTTATAGATGCGGGAAACTCAGGTACTACAATCAGAATAGCTACATCTGTTTGTTCTCTAATTGGTTCAGGTTATAGCGTATTGACTGGGGATAGCAGCCTGAGAACACGTCCCATGGGACCCCTACTTAACTCGCTTAAGAAATTGGGTGTCGATTGCTTCTCTACAAAATTGGATGGTACCGCCCCTATAGTCGTAAAGGGAGGCGGGTTAAAGGGGGGTAATGTAACCATAAATGGTTCCATTTCAAGTCAATTCTTGTCATCATTACTTATAGCAGCAGTTCGAGCCAGCAGTGATGTGTCGATAGGAGTTGAGGGAGATCAGGTTTCCCGTCCTTATATCTTGTCAACTATCGCCACAATGGAAAAATTTGGGGTACAAGTTGAACGAGATAATGATTTGAGAAATTTTAACGTCAAGAGTGGTGCCTACATTCCCTGTGTTTTTCAAGTACCATCTGATCTTTCGTCAGCCTCGATGTTGGTGGCAGCCGGTGTCTTGGTGGGTAAGGATAATATTCGACTGTCAGGTTTGAACTTTGACTTACCTCAAGGAGATTCTAAGATATTCAGTATTATCGAACAAATGAACGGTAAGATCAGCGTTGACACCATCAAAGGAACGTTGTCTGTTGAAGAATCAGAAACATTGGATGGGGGGGAGTTTGATTTGAAAGACAGTCCTGATCTATTGCCTGTAGTCTCGATCCTTGCCCTTAAGGCAAAAGGCCCAGTTGTAATAAGCGGGGTATCCCATGCTAGATTCAAGGAGACGGATAGAGTCAAGAATATCACAAGTGAACTAAGAAAGCTAGGTGCAACAGTATCGGAGACATATGACTCGATTTCAATACGACGTCCAACGGTCATCAAGAATGCTTCGCTAGAGTCGTTCGATGATCATCGTCTATTCATGGCACTAGCCATTGCATCTCTTCTGAGTAATCACTCAACGTTGAATGGTGCCGAGTCAGTAGATGTATCATATCCTACTTTTCTAGAAGACCTCACAAGTATTGGAGCCAATATATCGGTATGTTCGGACAATAATTAAAAGAGGATCGATCTTTTCTGCGTATTGTCTGATCCTGCTTTACCGAAATACTCGCCCCAACATACATTAAATACATGTGAGTATTGAATGGAGCTAATCTAGTCATGCTTGGCAATCTAATAGGTGAACGGTTCATGGCATTGAATTTCGGAGAAAGTCATGGGCGTTGTGTTGGAACAGTAGTGGATGGGTGTCCAGCAGGCCTTCCTTTAGATGAATCTTTTATACAGAAAAAACTTGATCTGCGAAAGCCTGGACAGTCAGTAGTAACTACCCAGCGAAAGGAAGATGATAAAGTAGAGATCCTGTCCGGGGTTTTTCAACGTCGTACTAATGGTGGACCAATCTGTATGCTTATATGGAACAAAGACCAGGATTCGCGACCGTACGAGCAGATCAGGACAATCCCTAGGCCGGGACATTCAGATTATCCTGCTTCCGTAAAGTACGGTGGATACGCAGATTATCGTGGTGGGGGTCGATTTTCAGGACGTCTAACCGCCACTTTTGTGATGGCGGGAGCAGTCGCAGAACGTTTATTAAAAGTTGCTCTTGGAGTCGATACTGTTGCCTACGCTGTTGCAATTGGTAAAATAAAGGCAAGGCATATTGATTTTACGTCTGCATTAAAGTACCGTTATGAGAATGAAGTAAGATGCCCTGATACTGATGCAGCTGGAAAAATGAAGGAGGCAATACTGGCTGCGAAGAAGAAAGGCGATTCGATTGGTGGTATCATCGAATGTGTTACCAATCGGCTTCCAGTTGGATTGGGTGAACCTCTCTTTAGTTCACTAGAATCGGATATTAGTAGAGCTCTATTCGGGATCCCGTCGGTAAAAGCAGTTGAATTTGGCTCTGGATTTTATGGTTGTACAATTGCAGGTTCAGAGAATAACGATACCTATGTTTTAGAGAACGGATCAGTAGTGACTAGAACCAATAATTCTGGAGGCATCCTCGGTGGGCTCTCTACTGGAATGCCTCTAGTCATAAGAATTGGATTTAAACCCCCATCATCAATAGCGCAAGCACAGGAAACTCTGGATCTCTCTAGTGGAAAACAGGCTAAGTTGAAAGTCCCGGGAAGACATGATCCATGTGTGGTTCCCAGAGCGCCACCTGTAGTGGAGGGTATAGTCTCTTTGATCCTTGCGGATCACGCAATTAGACATGGGCTTATTTCATCATCACATTTAGGGGTGAAGCGCAATAGCTGATAGTGAGGGAGTGGCAGAGAATAAGGAGCTAAGAGTTCTCCGCTCTGAAATTCAAACTGTAACGGGCGAGATATTTCATAAGATCAAACATAGAATGGAATTGGCACAGAAAATTGGGGAAATCAAGGCCAAGCTTGGAATGGACGTAACTGACGATCAAGTTGAAAGCGAAATAAGAATGTCGGTATTAAGCCTCGCTCATCAAATTGGTTTGGACCCTTCATATTCCTCTAGATTGCTCAATCTATTGCTCATCGAATCAGTTGGTCTTCAAAGAAAACAGAAAACAGTTGAGCATGCAAGCTCTCATATGGACGTTCTGATGAAAGCCAAACAAATTGAAGCTTCGGGTATGCCGATGATACACCTGGAAATTGGAGAGCCAGATTTCAGACCTCCACGAAGCATTAAAGACGCGTTTGCAAATGCAATTGACTCTGGGCGCTATCACTATACAGATGCCCGAGGAATTGAAAGGTTAAGGGAGAAACTAGCCCTAATTCATGGCTTTACGAAGGAAACGGTAATGGTGACTCCTGGTGGACGGTTCGGAGTATATGCATCGATTGCTTCACTGCTCAAACCTGGGGAGGAGATTGTAGTTATAGAACCCTCTTGGCCAGCATATTCGGATTGTGCGGCGTTAAATTCAGTCAAGGTCAAAACTATCAAAACAACCCTTGAAAATCAATGGTCCCCTAACATTCACGAAATAGATAATGCGATAAATGATGCTACGAAGATGATCGTTCTAAATTATCCGAACAATCCTACTGGGAAGATATTAGACACAGATACCAATGAAAGGATCATCTCTTTGGCAAAAGAACATGACCTTTACATTTTAAGTGATGAAGTTTATTCCAAATATTGCGTTAAAAAATTCAAAAGTATCGCTGAATACAATTACGATAAATCAATTGTTGTTGAATCATTTTCTAAGACCTATGCAATGACCGGATTTCGACTCGGTTACCTTTTATCTAGTGCTTTAATTATCAAACAGGTTGCTAAATTACTGGCGTTTGCTATGACAAGTGTAGCTGAGCCACTTCAATATTGTGCATTGAATGCACTCGAAACCGATTACGTGACTAATGTTGAAGAGACTAGAATCAGACTTCATACTTTAGTTGAACGGCTGAAAAAGATGGATGTACGGTTCAGTATCCCCGATGGATCAATGTACGTGTATCCAAGGATCAACACTAAAACAATAGACGACAATACCTTAGTAAATTTATTGCTAGAAAAAGGTGTTGCAGTGGCTCCAGGGAGCGCATTTGGTAACAGTTATAGCAAGTTCATTAGGATTTCTGCAACTCAACCTGCAGAACAAATCGAGCAAGCAATGAATGCCTTAGAGACTTGTCTGTCGATGAAAATATGAGTAGCAGTTTTCCAATGAGGAAAGTCGCGGTCATAGGTGCGGCGGGCAGGATGGGAAGATGGTTTACTCATTACTTTGCGCAATCAAATAGCGTGAGAGTAGCTGTTTTCGACAAAAAAAGACTTGCATTTAGAAACCTAAAGTGCGTTGATCAATGTGTAACCATTCGAGCATGTGTCAGAGAGGCAGATTTGGTGATAGTCTGTGTACCTATTGAAAGCATCGTTCCAGTTGTTCAAGAGTGTCTTACTCACATGAAAGGGGGTGCCACATTATCAGAGATTTCATCTATTAAGCAACAAGTTTTCAACGTATTACGATCTGCTAGGAAGGACATTACGTGCTTATGCTTTCATCCAATGTTTGGACCTGCTACTAAGAGGTCGAGAATTGTCAAAAATTTGCTTGTCCCGGTCAGGAATCGAGCCAAAGAATTAGCTTTGCTCAGATCTATTTTTCCACGATCGGATATAGAAGTGATTAGTGACCCAGACCTTCATGATGAATACATGGCAGTGGTCATTGGGCTCACGTATTTCGTTAACCTCGTATTGGGTTCATTGCTCTCCAAACTCGATCTAAAAAGAATGAAAAAGGTAGCCGGGACGAGCTTTGGAATGCAGGCCATGATCACTGAAAGTATCCTAAATGACTCCCCTGAACTCGTCTCTTCGCTATTACGAGAAAACCCCTTCAACAAGACGTATTTCAGTAACTTCCTTACGGAGGCAGAAAATATACAGAATTTAGTTTCAGGCCGGGAAGAAAAAGCTACCAGAAGAGCCGTTGAAGATATTAGAACTCGCATGAATAGATTGACGGACACAGACAAATCTTATTTGAAATT
>JAATVP010000237.1 GCA_014523625.1 Nitrososphaerales archaeon TH5896 | reverse complement strand
GAATCACAGTATTTAATCCACTTATTCAAAACAACATCAGACCTACAGATCATGTTGCAGTAGTGGGAATTGGAGGATTAGGACACATTGCTATTAAAATACTAAATGCATGGGGTTGTGATGTAACAGCCATCTCAAGTAACGCTGATAAAGAAAAGGATGCCAGAGAGTTTGGATCATCTCATTTCTTGTATTCGAGGGAACCAGGTAGTTTAAGGGCATACCAAAATAATTTTGATTTAATTCTCGTTACTGCAAACGTCGAGTTGGACTGGGATGCATATATTGACACACTACGTCCTGGAGGCAGATTGCATATCGTCGGAGCAGCTCCTCGACTAAGTGTTGACATATCGCCCCTAAATGCTGGAGAGAAGTCAATTGGTGCCTCACCAATTGGTGGACCTGCAGAAATTTTGATGATGCTTGACTTTTGTAGTCGTCATAAAATCGAGCCACTGATAGAAGAGTATCCACTCTCCCGTGTCAATAAGGCGTTAAAACATCTTGAATCTGGAAAGGCACGTTATAGAATAGTTCTGCAAAATGATTTAAGATAGTTCGATTTCTTATCTGCATAAACTGAATAACCTGATTTGAATGACTTCATCATATTATGATAATATAGATAGTAACATAATCCCAGAATTATATCTCTATAATGGTAACCGGAAAAAATAGAGAATACGTTAACCAATATACTTTTGATCCCTTGTATATTATAAACTTCAAGTAGATACAACGACTATGAGCAAAGTGTTCTTTGATATGGGGATATCGTTAGACGGATTCATTGCTGGATTGAACCCGGGTCCATCGAACCCACTGGGTAATGGCGGGCTTGAGATCCATAATTGGATATTCCTTCAGCGCAGCTTCAGACGCCTCCTTAAACTTGGAGATAACGGGGAGACTGGCGAGGACGACAAGCTAGTAGAAGAGATTTTCAAAAGGACGGGAGCGTATATCATGGGAAAGAGAATGTTTGAGGAAGGAGAGGTTAACTGGCCGGAAGATGCACCATTCCATACTCCCGTATTTGTTCTGACCCACGAATCTCGCAGTCCGTGGCAACGAAAAGGTGGCACTACATTCCATTTCATCAATGACGGGATAGAAAGCGCCTTACGCCATGCACGGGAGGTCGCAGACCAGAAAGACATTAGAATCTCAGGCGGTGCTCAGACAATTCAACAATACCTTAATGCAGGATTCGTAGACGAATTTACGATTCACTGCTCGCCCCTCTTCCTGGGTCAGGGAGTACATCTCTTCGATGGGGTTGAGAAAGAAAAGTTCTCGGTCCAAATCATAGAGACAGTCCATTCTCCTCACGTCACACATTTGCGATACAAGGTTAACATCAAGTAGGCGAGATATTTGCTGTAATAGAGGTGTAGACATTCCTTAGTAGAAGAATAAGGTTATGGAATGTAGGAAGCTAGCACATCAATATCTACCAATATCTACCATACTTATGATATTGGTACTCGAGTAGTAACTTTCCTTTTGGGAATCTAGGTACTAATTAGATACGTTAGACTTATAGACTTTCTTTTGTATACTTGATATACGTATGGTATCGTCAAATGATGATGTTGGAATTCCAAAACAGAAGAGTAAATCGACTGATGGTATTGTGGTCAGAAAATATAATTCATTACTGTTTGGCGCCATCATGGTATTAATCACGTGCTCAGTCATGTCACTTATAGTGGTGTCATATAATGTATACTATTTACTGTGTAATGGTAATCTTGAGTGCTTTGGACCTAGTTTCTTCAATATATGGCCGCGCTCCTTTTTACTAGCATTTGCAGTTAGTATTCCAATTGTGTTAACTGTGGGTCAGTCCATTAGGAAGATCGTTGATAGAATAGTTGGAGGGAGCTAGTGATATGGTAACACTAGCCCCGGCTTATGTGTTAGTAAATTTCCAACATTACATTTGCCTGAAAAATTGACATCTGCATCTTCCTCAAGAAAAAATAGACGCTGAACCATTGAGAAGTTATCTCCCATCGAGTCGTCCTTTTAAGACCTCATTTGTCTTGGCTTCTCCTTCTTTAATTAAATTTTTGATCGTCTCTGGCGAAAAATCTGCATTTTCATACATATGAGGAAAAGGCTCATCGCGTGTTATGTAAATGATGTCTTTTATTTCAGCTCCGCGTTCTTGTTTGTATTTTTTATATTTGTGGCGAATTTTCTTAAGCTGTTGTGAACTCACATTTATTCGATCTATATTATCCTCTAATAATTGGTATAGCTCTTGAATGTACTGTAAGTATCTAGTTATTACTTTAGACATTGTTACATTATACTCAGTTTTATCAGAAAACATTATGTCCCTTGCTCTATGATAAACTTCTGGTAAATTCTTTGGCAGTGCATCAACTCTTTTTGGATAGTTTTCTACTATACATACCCGTTTATCATTCACCGGAGATGCATCTATAACCTCTCTTAACGGGGTGTTACTTAGTAAACCACCATCCCACGCATATACTCCATCTTCTACCTCTACCCATGGAAAATTATACAATGGATAAGCAGAGGTTGCAAGGATATGTTTTGATGTTATTTGTTGTTTAAAGCTGTCAAATGTCAGTGGTTCTGCAGTTAATATGTTTACTGCAGTTAAGATCAAACGTGCATTAGGATTCCCATTAGGTCTTAGTTTATCGTAGTCAATATACTTTTCTAAAGTATTTACTAAAGGTGAAAGATCATACATATAAGTCCATTTTTGAGGTGCAAAATATTCTGGATCTGTTAGAGGATTTTCTTTTCTCCAGCGAGGTTTGAACATTTTATCATTTCCAAAAAAAGCCGAGCTGTAGAAAGATTTTAGCTGCTCTGTTTTTGTGGCGTGTTCATTTGCCTTCGTTGTTGAAGAAGAATAGTTTTTTTGTTGATTTGATGAGTCTGTAGTATAATAATAATAACCAGATGGTAACAGCATTTCCTGAACAAATTTGGGTAGGGAAGGAAAAGTAGCTCCTCTATCCAAATCCACAAAACTTCCAGATAATTCTAACCAGAATTGCTCTAACGCTTGCTCTGGATGTTTTTCATCCTTGCTGCCAGCTATGATCGCAGCATTTATTCCACCGATTGATGTACCTGCTACAATACCGCGCCTTATATTGTTATTTGCAAGTGCTTTGAATACTCCACAACCAAATGCTCCCAAGGAGCCGCCTCCTTGAAGTATTAGCACATTTTCTAGTCTGTTATTGTCTGCTGCTGATGATGATCGTGATGATGATAACGAAATAGTGCTATTATTATATTTACTTGATGACAACTTGATTTTATTCATTAATCTACCACAATTTTTCTACTCTACGTGATGATCATAAATTAATTGGCATACACCTGAGGACTGAACTTTAATTATAATCTGCGAACCTTTTGGCTGTGGTGTTTGAAGTTCTTGTACTTGCAGAGGTTCATTGACTTTAACAATTCTTGCAGCTTTCAAATTATGTTTATTTAATGATATCTACTATTTACACGATTAGTCGCATTTATGGAACCTTTCATGGGCGCCTATATCTCCAAAACGCATGTCATTATGTGATACAGTCTAATGTCAAATCCAGTACAATACTCGGAATAGTTCAGTCAATACGTATTAAATTTATACAAAGAAATTTTGAAACTTACGTAATAGTTTTCTATTTCCGTTAATTCTCATCCTTCGTGTAACTATGAGTTTAAGAACTCCGAAAACTGATACTTCCTTATTTATTAGCTTAAGCCATTGTTCTGAGTCACATTCTATTATTAGGTCTGCCTTCTCTTTCAATTCATTAGTAACTTCCATTGTTCCATCTTTGATAACTATTGTAGCAGTTCTAACTTCCTTACCAGTAAAAGACAAGTGAACGGTCATATTAATGCCCTTTGCACGCCTTGGTTCAAAAGTAATTCGTGCCCCAGTAAGAAAACCATCAATGCTCTGCGGTCTAATTATATTGTTTACGAGTCTTACTTCCTTGTTCTTATTTAATCTTGCATGCTCTTCTGCACTAGTGCCCTTCTGTACAAATATGGGTTCATTTTTCTCCTTCTGAGGTCTTACTATCTGTTGGACCCATTCTTTTCTATACTTTTTATACGTACCAATAAGATCTTCTCCAGCAGGACAAACTGCCATACAATACGCAGATTTGTACTGGGCGCCAAATGATAATGACTGCCACTTCGAAATACTCTCATCACCTGGAACCTTTTTCTTATAATCTTTTACTGTTTTTGAAGATACTATGTTTTCAACCCAATCTTCAAATCCACCCATAAAATCTCTGTAATTATGAGTCATACATGCGTTGAAGTCAAATGGTTTATCTGGATGAATTGCGCCGACTGGACATACAGATACACAAAGTTGACAGCTCACGCAAGGATTGTAATCAAGAGGATGATCATATTTGTCTACTTCAACATCAATTAGGATAGAATCTAGTAGAATAAAGCTTCCATATTTGGGATGAAGTATATTTCTGTTGATACCAGCCCTGCCTATACCTGCCTGCTCTGCAATCGGTTTGTGACTAATTTCCCAGAGTTTACCTGATAACATGTATTGATCCATTGGAAAACCTGGATGACAATATAGAGCTCTTATACCCATTTCATTCAGTCGCCGTACTATCTCCCTAGAAATATTTGAAAGCTCATCATTAGTTTTGTGAAATTCGTTATTTGCTAAGGAACGAGATATGCCTTGAATATTCTCAGGATTCATATGTTTGCAAATAGAAACGATCGTCTTCGTTTTTGGATATAGCCTGAGTACTTCCTCTCTGACTTGACCTAATTCCTTTCTATTAACTTCAACAAAACCTGCGTCATCGACACCTTCTTCAATACAGATCTTTTTAATATCATCTGAATGATATATTTTTGACACATTCTCCAAAAGTCCATGAGCTCGATCTGCATTAGGACTTATCATTCTCAGTTCATCGCTTTCCCGTTCTTAGTATCAGTAGTGGCATTATCACCAAAGAATTTGAGTATCTGTTTTATTACAAAATTTGGTCTTTCTTCAGGTATGAAATGTCCTGTATTTGGTAATGTTATTCCTGTGACATTATTTGCAACCATTTGAAACGATGCCGTAGTAAAGTTCCCAACACCTGCTTCTCCGCCTATAGTCAATATAGGTACATCTAGTTTTTGTTTAGCATATTCTTTATTTTGTATTGCATCTTCAAAAACTGCTCTATAGTATTCAAAACCTGAACGTAATGCACCAGGTTTAGAATATTGTTTAATGTATTCTCCCCTATCCTCTGTAGTTATTGCAGATTGATTGTAAGCGTAAGAATCATAAAACCAATTAAGATATACGTCTTCTTGTCCATCAATCAATTTCTCTGGGAGATCCCTTACTGCCTGAAATGAAAAATGCCATATCCCATTTGGTGAGAAGTTTCCTGCTTCTTCATATCCAAAACCTGGTAATAAAGTATCCAGTATAATTATTTTAGATACATTTTCAGGATGTGCAGCAGCATAGGAGTATGCTACAGGTCCTCCCCAATCATGAGCTACAATGTAGATTTTATTATATCCTAAATTCTTTACTAATTGATAAATATCTTCTGCTACTGTTTTCTTGTCGTATCCAGTTAGTGGCTTTTCTGAATCTCCTAAACCTCTCATATCTGGGGCTATTACTGTGTAGTTGTTAGCTATTAATTCAGGAATAATATGTCGCCATTCGTACCAGGTTTCTGGCCAACCGTGTAATAAGACTATTGGGTCTCCTTGCCCCCCAATTACATAGTGCATCTGAATTCCATTGACAGATGCCGTATGATGTGAAAATGTTACATTATTAATGTCAAAAGATAGATCTTTGATATGTTTTCCTTTATCGTACGCAGTTTGTTGTTGTTGTGGGGGTTGCTGTTGATCTTGTGCTATGCTACGTTGCTGCAGATTTAGCACAGATGGGGCAGCAGCAAGAATGATGACAGTCAAGGCTGCGACGAAAGCCATCTTAACATAAAGTGGAGTTTGGCTCAATCTGAGATCTTTCCTCCGGTCAAGTTGAGCACCGCCCCTGTCATCCCAATCGCTTGGTCAGAGGACGCAAAGACGAGCGCATTGGCAAGCTCTGCCAGAGTAGTTAATCTCTTCGTATGAGTCATGCTCTCGATGACCCCTTGAAGCTGCTGGCGAGTCATACCTGAAGCCTGTGCATGAAGGCCAAACGAGACGGTGATTGTCTCGGTTTCAGGCAAACCGGTGGTTCGAACACATACTGTGCGGATACCCGATGGTGCGAGTTCCAATGAAAGATTTCTTGATAAAGCTTCCATTGAGGCCCATGCTGGCGCTATTCCACCCATAAGAGGCGCAGCGAGACGGGCCGGGTCTGGCGTATGGAAAAGTATAATTCCAGATTTCCTTCGGATCATGAATTTCGCGGCAGCTTTGGCCGTTATGAATTGTGATTTGGTATAGGTTGACAAGGGAAGGAGAAAACGGTCAGTGGGAAGTTCTACGAGCGGAGTTCCCTCTATTCCCTGCAGGGGAATTCCAATCGCGTTAAATGAAATATCGATGCGCCCAGTCTTTTCAAAAATCTTTTCTAAGTTGTGATTAACTCCCTGCTCATCTAGTGCGTCGACCTCGGCTACCTCAGCGCTCAAACCAGCAGAAGTAATTTCCTCCGCAACTTTACTGAGCTTTGATATTGACCGACCAGTGAGAAAAACTCTAGCACCTTCTCGTGCAAACGCATGAGCGGCGGTTGATCCTACTGCTCCTGCTGCCCCATAAATGACTGCTACTTTATCTTTAAGCATTTCCTTCCTGAGAAGTCCTTTGCGAGCCTCAACCCATTCCTCATCTGAAACAGTCTTATTCATACCCGTTGTATCCAAGAAATAATAAAAAGCATTGCTCCCCGTGGGGAGGTTTATTTATAAGAGCTAGTACCGAAGTTGTATTGTAGTATCGTAATTCTCCTGCTGCCCCATAAATGACTGCTACTTTATCTTCATGCATGATACTTCAATCCTCCAAGTGTGCACTGCAACTAGCATCGAAGTTGTATTGTTGTATAGTGATCGTTCTTTTGCACTCTCAAAAATTTGATTCATTTACATAGTAGATATTAAAAGTATAGTTTATAGGTCTCACGTAACCAAATAGATAGTTAGTTACCAAATAGGAAGTGATGAAATGAATGGCAGACACTTTATGCTCCATTATAGAAAAAGTCTATAACATGCCGGAACTCAAGTCATGCCCAATTGAAACGACTTTTAAAATTATTGGAAAAAGATGGACAGTTCTAATCATAAGAGAAATACTCAGGGGTCATAGACAGTTTAATCGGTTTATGGAAAATATAGAAGGTATTACACCAAAGGTTCTTACAGAACGTCTACGCGAACTCGAACGGCTTGGAATTATTAGAAGAGAGATTGCATCAGAGTATCCAATAAGGGTAGAATATAGTTTGACTGATACTGGTAAAGGATTCGAACCGGTATTACTCAGTGCTGCTTCATTCTCAATGAAATATATGCCTAAAGCCGTTTTTAAGGATGGGAAGCCTAGAACACCTAAGATGATCTTGACCTAAGTTACTGACTATATTAGTTGGTGTGGTTAATCTGGGAGTAGGAAGGAATCAATGTAATTAACACCAATGAACGATCTAGTTTCGACATTTACACTAGTCCTTGGCTATTGTTTCTTATGAAATGATGATTTATTTCACTAGTCAATATTTAAAGTGAAAATACCCCAGTTCTTGTATGTCTGGTTTTCATAGTTCCTGGTTTAGCGGATCCTTTACTACCGATCAAAAATAGAGATAAATTTCTCATTCTTATGAACCGTCTATGATCAGGCTTGCTTACCTCAAAGGTCTAATACTCCTCTCTTGTTCCTTATTTTTTTTCTTTTGTTCCATGGATGGCAGCATTCAGTTATTCGGGGAGGCTAATGTAAGGCCTAGAGTTTCGCCTTAAGAAAAGCAACCTTTGCTTTGATTCGAAAACACTCTTTAAGACTTATTGACACAGCACACAGAATAGTCGGTCTTAGTAACTAAAATTATTTGTATATTTTATAAGTCTCCTTTATCAGCTGAATCGAATTGACAGAAAATAGTACTAATTTGAAGCCTGAGGACAAGGCGAGGATTTTCTCGTCCCTTGTGGCTTGGTTCTTGAATCTAGCAAGCGCTATTTTCGTAGGTACTTGGGTAATGCCTTTTAGCCTAGCAAACGACAGAATACTACAGAGCAAATGGATAACGCTACTGGTAAACAGACACTACGCGGTTTGGCTACTATCAATTTTTATGCTACTGACATGCAGGCTGCGAAGAAATGGTACTCAGGGCTCCTTGGCATTGAACCGTATTTTGCGCGCCCGGATCTTGAAAACCCGGCATATATCGAATATCGCATAGGTGACTATCAGCACGAGCTAGGCATCATCGACAGCAAGTACGCACCCAAAAACGCAACAGCGGGACCAGGAGGCGAGATAGTGTACTGGCATGTCGACGATGTGGCATCTACTTTTGAAAAGTTATTGGCTATGGGTGCGAAGGAATACGAACCTATCATTAATCGAGGAGCTGACTTTATCACTGCTTCTGTAGTAGACCCTTTCGGAAACATTCTAGGTATAATGAATAATCCACACTACCTAGAGATCCTAGAGCTAACCAAGAGATAAAGTAAAGCACATTTCAGAAATTCCAATTATCTTTAATCGGTCAAAAATAGGAAATACAGATCATGTACT
>JAATVP010000236.1 GCA_014523625.1 Nitrososphaerales archaeon TH5896 | reverse complement strand
GTCTACTTTTGCAGTCATATCCTGAACTTCTAATCCTTTGATCCCACGGACGGTCTTCTTGGCTTCGTCTACTGCAACCTGAGCTGCGTCATGCCAACTTTTTTCAGAACTACCAACAATCTCCACAATCTTGGCTACGTGCGACGTCATTTGATCACTACTACAGAGCTTTAATATATAAATTGTGATTTGATTTCGGCAGTTTCTTATTAACATTAACAGTAGGAGCTAGAAAAATATTAAGAAAGATCGGTGAATAAAGAAATATTTCCATCAGGGAGATCTGACATCGTACTAGAATGCTTTTTAACCGCGAGCCCTGAAATCTATAACTGGAAGATAATATCGCCTGATGCTTAGGCGAAATGTCTGGAGAAGCCCAAACTGCTGCTGCGAAATGACCTCCAATTACTAATGACTTATTAGTATTGGATACCCTTAGGGTCGGGTAATAACATCAATCCCCATCTACACAGTGCTGCATCAAATGTTGAAGGTTGCAAGTCAATTGTTTCTGCATCACCCTCTTTGAATTCGATAACATCTTGTAAGCCAAGGGAAGCGGCTCTTTGTCTTGCAATGGATAACATCAGCGGTGATATGTCCGTGGCCAGAACATGACCATTACTACCACTACTAACTTTCTTTGCTGCGGTAATAGCTGGTTCCCCTACACCTGTTGCAATGTCCAGAACTCTTGAACCTGGTTTAATCTCTGTAAGTTCTACTAACCGTCTACTAACATTTTCGGTGCCCTTTTCGATTGTCTTCCACCACTTTTGCCAAGCGGGAGCTACATTATTCCAACTCTGACGTTCTGCCGCCTTGTATTCATTTGAATTCAGAGCTGTCAAATAATTTCTTGTTTGACTGAGTACTTACGATATAAAAATCATTTAGTGAAGCATGGATATCTAAAGTTATATTGCCTCTTCTATAGCTCTCCTAGCTCCTTGCTACCCCTCTTCTTCCTCTAGTTGCAGCTGCATTATTCTGCGTCTGTTAAGTATCCCTTAGCATTATATCATGCATTTTCCTTTTTGTTTCCGCTCCGTGGGGTACTCCCCAATCGTTGTACTGGTGCTAAACACGTTAGTTAACCATTAAATATGCTAATGTGATTTAATGTACTAATTAAGGATATGAAGCATCTAGGAAAGAAGATAGAATTGGTATTTTGTAGACCTAATTTAGCGTATGCAGTCGTTCCAGTATTTGTTCTAGGTTCTATTTTTGTTTCTTCTGTGTTAATGTTTCCAAAGACTGTTAATGCTGATGGCCTATTCATGGAAGAGCTTTCAGCATCATTTGGAGGTAGAACAGCAGATTTAATAATAAAGATGATGCCTCCAGTTGTTACCACTGAAACCATACAAAACCAAAGTCAAAAACCAATTATTCAGTTTAAGCTTTATGATCCTTCTACAAAAGAGGGATTTAAACACGTAACTTATTACATTACGATAGATAAAGATGGCAAGAAGCTGCTTTCTGATTGGTTTCATGATGACAAAGGAGATCTGAAAATAGAGATGAAACCAAGTGACACGGAAACGATAACTGTTTATGGAGAGCCAGATCCTATTTTAGAGGCATTTACAGGAAGAGAAAACAATCCTGTAGTTGCAACAGGTCCCATATTCTCCGAAGGTGGTTTATATCACTTTAAAGTAAGAATAGCTACAATTGATTACGTTAGATCGTTTCTTCCAGATGATCAGCAACCAGAATACGAAGGCTGGTTAAGTGTGGGAGCAGTAGAGAATCAACAGGTCTCGGTAGGTAACAACAACACGAAGCCAATTCCAATTCAGATAATTTCTTATTATGATGAGTTAAAAGGTTTCAGTTTTGATCCAAGTACTAAGGAGATGCGGTTTACTATGCCATTTGATTGGAATCTGACAAGATTGCAGGACAACAAGGTAATGGTACATCAAGAAATCCTCCTTCCTAAACCATCTGAACTTGTAGCTAATTCATACATCGGAACTATAAATGGTGTTGATGTTACAAAAGACTTAGTGATAGATCCCACAAACAGCACAAAGGACGTAGTTCACTTTATGATACCAAAGCCAGTCGTTATGCAGATAGCAGAACAAGTCAACAAAAGTGGGCAAGCAAAAGAAGGATTAATGAAATTTACATTCAAGCCTGAAGTATGAATAGATGAATAAGTAAATAGCGCCGACATTTAGACATTCTTTTACGCTGCACTCTTATTATACATAGGATCCAATATACTTGTTTGTCGTTAAAGTAGCTAGCACTAAGGATGTGCATTGCAGTGCAAGACAATCAGTTATATCCACCAAACTCGACACGTAACAAAGCCAGGTAAATTAATATGAAGATCATTACAAAAAAGGGCGTTAGTAATAGTGACAAAATGGTCATTCATGTTTGCCGTCTCTTTAGGAACTAGAGAGCAATTTAGGTAATCCATATTTGCCTAGAACTATCTGGCCGGAAGAAGAAGCAGAGGTACCAATATATGCAGATTTAGTAAGTTCATATTTTATTGTCCTCATCGTAATGATACATTTCATGGTATACATAATCCAAGGCAAGGCTTTGATTAACCTCCTGCATATCTGGTGTATCAATAGAGCTAAAGGTTCCAATTAAATGAACAATAGGATAATAAGCGTTACCCATATAGTTGCCTTCAGAGTCTCTAAGAGTTACATCATATGGTGTAAAAATAAAAGAGCTATTCTTGTCCTTATATTTATGTCCAAACCTGATATATTGTAACATCTCCATTTGGTCCGTCTTGTTTTCATGAGTCATTTCTTACTCCTTAACTTTCGAAGCTAATTCAGATTCGGTATAGAATTACCGTTCTAAGCAAAATTAAAGTCGTTTCTATAATGCCTTAATATTTCATCAACAGCATTTTCTTCATGGTTATCCATGTTGCTTTGGTCTAATAGAGTGTTCGTTACTTCAAACCTTGTAAAGTCCATGGGTGTAATTATTCCTACTGGCTTTGGGAAATATTCATCATCCCTAGATTCTTTTTTGTTATTATCTTGACGGGACTTGACAACTACAAGCAAATGCCTCACCTTATTCTTTAACATTAGATCTGCTGCGTATGATGGTGATGAGTCAGTATTGACGGTAATGAGAGGAGATGACATTATTTGGCTGGCTAACACTTCCTTGCTACTTTTATCACTGGCACATACTTTTCTTGAAAGATCACGTTCAGTAACAATTCCTATTGATCTGCCATCTTTATCATCTATCACAAGTACAGAACTGACTTGTCTATCTCTCATCTTTATGGCCGCATCCTGTGCATTAGAGGAGGATCCAATAGTTTCTAATTTGTTGACCATAATATCGCTGATCTTAGTTTCAGAATGAGCTCGCAAATAAATTCAGACTATTCTAATATGAGAACAGCAAGTATATACGTATCGTCCTAGGCACAAGATCTATTAATTCATTTAGTAATTATTTCCTCTGCATACAATTTAGTGCACTGCATCCATAAGACCTTCATTTTAAGTATAGCACTATCATTCTCTACAATTCTCTTAGCAACAATAAGTTGAAGCATATCAGTACAAGCTGGAAGAACATCACTGTTGATGAAACCATAAATAATTCTTTGAGCCAAGTAGAGGAAGAGACGTGCAAACAGTCTTTCTCCTCAGTTGAAATCTGACCTGTCTATATTCGAATTTGTTGAGATTCACAAAGATTTTCATGATATGACGATTAGGGACATAAGTAAGGGTATACTACTACAATAAATTATTATTATAGAAATTCGACGTTGGTGACGATCTAATAATACTACTTTTTTTTGATCTGGAGACTAGATGTTTATTTGACTCACGGCCTTAGACTGGAAATCAGTTAAACTCTAAAAAGCGAGAAGATAAGAGCAAATAAAAGATGTCAAGAAAAGGTCTTTTCTACACATGTAATTTTTTGAAATTAACCTAATAATTATGAACCTTATATGATCAGAAAAATCCGAGATATTGATCCATTTCATATTTGAGCTCGGCCCGGTCAGAATTATTTAAATTCCTCAATCGTTTACTCAATAGATGGTTCTAATGAAAGATGATAAAGTAGGAGCGGATGCCGGCGAAAATATTGAAAACCATGAGATAATCGAGTGCAGAATATGTGGTTATCACTACCAAAAAACAAAGTATTGCCCTCAATGTTTAATAAAGGAAGAGTCTAAGCAAAATTAATACTTGCTGTGTCAAGAAAGTGAATTTTTTAATAGATCTTTTAGCGATCATAGTTTCAAAAGTTCACTATGACTATCGGAGTACAATTATAACTATCGTCGTCAGTCAATTAATATAACAGGCACTCAAATACCTCATTTCTTGCCATTGTCATTGCCTTCAAACCATCGGTGTCGAAAGATTTACATCTTAGCAAGAATTGTAACTTAGAAAATAACCTTTAATGAAACAATTCTAAAAGCCCCAATGCTCATTCTTATTATATTACCTTCAATCCGCGCATCATACTTATCCTGAGCATTATTATCTTGGTTATCTGAATGAGTAACAGGATTCCGGATTTCTTGAATTTCATTTTCGAGCATATCTATGATCGAAGCGGATTTGATCTGCCTGTAAAATATCAATGATGCATTCTCTGTCGTTCTTCCCTCAGTTTCGTAAATCCTAACGACTAACGAGTGCTTATTATTCTTATCGTCAACAACATCTCGTTCATCAAGCTTCAATGTACTAAGCATCACATTTCTCGGTAGAATCTCTAAAAATGAAAATTGGTAATTTTGTAATCTATTGGCATATACTTCACTACCGACAAGATTTTCCATTACTATCTGTTGTGATACCTCTCTTCCTCCGAGGTGTATTGCAGTTAAAGGCATATTAAATTCCATAGCACGTCTGTATGTACCACTCTCTCTCCAGCTCTCTTCATGAGGAAGTACAGAATATCTAAATGTGTATGGTATCATTTCTGCTGCATCAGGTGTAGGAACACAAGGACCCATGATGCCATCAGCCGACAATACCATGATGCTCCTTAAAAGGGTGAGATAAATTGAATTGTCTCTCACCTCGTGAGATGGTATTCCCCTATGCATAACGCTGATCCCTATTCTCGAACATTCCTTTTCTTCCTCATTACCTGAATAGTCTATCCAGTCCAGCGATGGGAAAACCCCACATGGCCTTTCAATCCAACCACTCTCATTCTTGTGATAGAAGAGGTTTGTCTTCCTCCTAATAGCACCAAACTGGCTGCCGCACCAATAATTATCGGAGGAGCATGGAGTCCGAAACCTTACTCTTAACCTTGAATGTGGATGCCGATCGTATATGTGCGTAACAAAGTCTATCCTGTCAAGAGATTTATAGACAATGATCTCTTTCTCTATATCAACAAAATTATGTCTATACAAGACTGGCTTCAGCTTGTGTGTCAACCTGTAGGGCCATCTTAATGCATAGTATTTACTTTTCAGATTGATATGATACCTCAATTTACCTTCTAAGACGCCAAAGCTGTCATTCTTGAATGAGCCGTACTTGACTCCCTCCCCTGTCTCTGACTTTAGCAGTCCCAAGTTATCCCTGTGATAGTAAAGATCTCCAAGTTCTTCCTCTAGCAGAATTTCATTGCCTTTAAAATAATTCCTGCCGTCCTTGGATACTTTCAAAACACCATTTTCCGGATCAATTGAAATATCAAAATTGCTACCATTTCTAAAAGTGGTGGAGTGAGATAGAATTTTCTCAGAAGAGCTGTTCTCTACAGGCACTATTCGATATAACTTGTATCCTAATGCGGGTATTTCTGCTATGAAGCCTATCTTTACTGTTTGGACAGATCCATCTGGGTAGGGAGAACATTCGATGATTTCTATGTCAATTCTACTGCTCTCTTCCTCGCTGATTTTATCTTTATCCTCCTTCCGCACTTTATGACTTTGACCTTCAGCATATGCTTCAGATAAACTAGTTAAGGTTAAATGAGATATCCCTCCTATCTTACCCTCCTCAAATTCAAGCACACATTCTACCCAATCCTTGACTTTCCATGAATGCGGATTAAATACTACCATATCTTGATCAGTGCCTTTACAAAAGTGAGAAAGCAAGTTCAATAGACAATGAACAATCAATTCTCTGATAGGTCCTAAATCTGACTTGAATGATTGCCTTATGTCATTGTATACCTCATCTATTCCTGTTCCAGGTAGCGCATCGTGCATCGACATAAAAAGAAGCTTGTTCCAGTAGTTTTTCAGTCGGTCAAAAACATCATGATCTACCCCCTCAAGCTCACTCAGAGCATGCCATCTTTCTAGAGTCAATAACAAGTTTTCATATTCCTTTACTCCCTGCTTAATCCACATCCTAGATGAAGTACAGTCGGGAAATACTTCCGAAAATCTGCCAGAGTACATCTCGCCCTTCCTTGTCACCAAGTCCGATTCATTTAGTTCCTTTTCAAGGTTCGAAAAAAACTCAGATGGAGTACATATATCAATTCTTGGTGTCTTAGAATTGTTATGCATAATAATGGATGATTCTGTACCTGGACCCATAGAAGCGGTATCACTAGAGCTATTAAGGTGGCCACTATCAACGGTCCTAATATCAGCATTCCATTTTCTCACCGTATCAACTGTCTCTGCTTGTGGAAGTGTAACTCCGCTACCCGATGGCATGAGGATATGCCGGGTAGCAGCCAAGTTCTCAAGTTCTTTATAGGATTTCCGAAGTTGGGTTAAATCTAGACCCGCTCTATAGCCCAAAGGCATCCAATGGGACAGGATGCGCGAACCATCTAATCCTTCCCACCAGAATTCTGACGGTTTACACTGATCCGCACCCCTTCTAAAAGCAAAATATTTGTATCCGCATCCCCGCAAGATTTGAGGCCATTGTGCATTAAAACCAAATTCATCAGCTCCCCATCCTACAATTACATCTTGATCGAATTTGTCCTTAATGTACTTCTTACCCTTAAGAATTTCTCTGATGAGAGTTTCTCCATGAGGTAACATCACATCTGACATCAGATATTGACCGCCTGCAATTTCCATTCTTCTTTCCTTTGTTAATCTAGTTATGTCTGCGAAAAGTGAAGGATAATTAGTTTCGACCTGTTCTAAAAGATATGTCTGTTCGATTGTAAATTTATAATCCGGATTGGCCTTCATTAACTCCACTGCCTTCTTTAAGATAAACTCTATGTTAATATGAAAATAATCCTCTCTGTTGAATACCCATATTGCGTCATAATGTGTGTGTGGAACAAGGTAAATCACAGGCTCAAAATCTCTATTGACCGTTGCAGCAGAACTAACAAATGAAGTATCACTTTTAGGGTTCAAAATCTTATTCATATCAGATCTTTCTCAAATAGCATGGATGGCCTACCAATCTAATTCAGAGTGATCTATTCATTAGATCCAGCTATGGTTCCTTAGTTATATCCTGTCTCGCGATGAACTTAATCAGACTTACCAACCTGGAGGCAAAACCCCACTCGTTGTCATACCATGAAAGTATTTTGACTACGTTATTCTTATTTCCCAAAACCATCGTACTCAAACCATCTACAATAGATGAATGAGAATTACCAATGATATCTGCTGAGACAATTGGCTCTTCAGTGTACTCTAAAATCCCTTTCATGTCGGTATCAGAAGCTTGCTTCAATGCATTATTGACCTCTTCTCGTGTTACCTCTTTCTTTAGCGTAAATACCATATCGGTAATCGATCCACTACTGACAGGAACTCTCAGAGCCATACCATCTATTTTTCCCTTTAGATCTGGTATTATAGTACCAATTGCCTCGGCTGCTCCAGTCGTGGTAGGTATAATTGACATAGTAGCTGATCTTGCTCTTCTCAGATCCTTGTGAGGCAAATCAAGTAGTCTTTGATCATTTGTAAATGCATGAGTTGTAGTCATATAGCCTTTTTCGATACCAAATCGGTCGTTTATGACTTTCACAACAGGAGCTAAGCAATTAGTAGTACAGGAAGCCATAGAAATGATATTATGTTTCTTGCTATCGAATTCATCTTCATTAACTCCTAATACTATAGTTGTATCAGGACCCTTTGCTGGAGCAGAAATGATCACGCGCTTTGCACCTGCTTCAGTTATATGTTTCTCAGCTTCCTTAGCATCATTAAATTTTCCCGAAGATTCCAAAACCATGTCGACCTTCAAATCTTTCCATGGTAGTCTTGATGGCTCTTTTTCAGACAATACTTTAATCTCCAAACCATCCACATTCATTGAATCTTCATTCCTTACCGCCACATTACCATCAAATCTTCCAAAAACAGAATCATACTTGAAAAGATGAACTAGAGTTTTAGCATCAGCCATGTCATTAATGGCTACTATATCAACCAATTCCATGAATTCTTTGTCTTTGATTGCAGACCTTAGAAAACATCTTCCAATCCTGCCGAATCCATTTATTGCTAATCTTAATTTTTCGCTCAATACTATTTGCAATCCTTAGTATGGGTTTATGAATGTTATAGATGGATAGTCTGATTTTCATATAGTTGTCTATAGTTAGCCCTTTAACCGAAGTCTCCAAGAGCGTTAATTTTTCTACAAATTGCGCGAGAATCTCCGTATAGTAATTTCACTGAATATCAAAAGTAGTCACCGATTACATCAGAAATACTCTGCCAAAATTAGCTCTCAACTAGGTAGTGCCTAAAAAAATCATTACACTTTTTTACTCCTTTGAGGGTATGTTTTGAATATGGATTTTCCTGAGCTGAAAAAGAAAACAAGTGAGCATCTCCTGGGAGGAGGCACTCTGAAGCAGCAAGAACGCAAGAAGAAAGGAAAGCTCACAGCATTTGAAAGGGTTGAGTTAATATTTGATTCTGGAACCTTTACAGAGATCGATCCATTTGTAACACATGAATGTCATAATTTTGAGATGCAAGATCGAAAATTTCTGGGCGACGGTGTAGTTACGGGATATGGGATGATTGACAATCGCTTAGCATACGTATTCTCCCATGACTTCACCGTACTGGGTGGCTCACTAGGTATGGCATTTGCTTTGAAGGTTTGCAAGGTGATGGATCTCGCATTAAAACAAGGAGTGCCAATAGTAGGGATTAATGATTCTGGAGGGGCGCGCATACAAGAGGGTGTAGATAGTCTCGCAGGTTATGCAGAGATCTTTCACAGAAATGTAAAAGCATCAGGTGTGATTCCCCAAATATCTCTCATAATGGGCCCCTGTGCTGGTGGTGCTGTGTATTCCCCCGCTCTTACTGATTTTGTTATCATGTCTAGATCTGCATATATGTTCGTCACGGGGCCAGAAGTAGTAAAGGAGGTAACTGAAGAGAAGGTGACTTTTGAAGATCTAGGAGGGGCTGAAATTCACAATAAGAAAAGTGGTGTTGCTCACTTTATTGCCAATGACGAACAAGAATGCTTTACAATCCTTCGTAACTTATTTTCTTTCATTCCATCTAATAATCTGGAGAATCCCCCGCGCGCAGCAACAAAAGATGATCCAAAAAGAAAAAATGAATCACTTAACTCATTTCTACCATCTAACCCAAACAGACCATATAATATGGAAACTATTATTAAGCAAGTTGTCGATGATGCCAATTTTCTAGAGGTTCAGAAGTATTGGGCAAATAACATAATTGTAGGATTCGCAAGACTTGATGGTAATTCTGTGGGTATTGTGGCAAACAATCCGGAACATCTGGCTGGGGTTCTTGACATAGACGCATGTGATAAGGCTTGTCGCTTTGTGAGATTCTGTGACTGTTTTAATATCCCTTTAATCACTTTAGTCGATGTGCCTGGGTTCCTTCCAGGTACAAATCAGGAGTGGGGAGGAATTATTAGACATGGAGCGAAATTACTTTATGCTTTCTCTGAGGCAACTGTTCCCAAACTTACTATAATAACCAGGAAAGCCTATGGCGGTGCTTATGATGTAATGAATAGTAAACATCTAGGAGCTGACTATAACTTTGCTTGGCCCAAAGCCGAGATAGCAGTCATGGGCCCAGAAGGGGCAAGTAATATTATTTTCAAGCAGCTGATACGACAATCAGATGATCCTCAGAAGAAAAGGGCTGAATTAGCCAAAGAATACAGACTGAAGTTCGCCAATCCATATATTGCTGCCTCGAAGGGTTATATAGACAATGTGATTGAACCTGAAGAAACAAGAACAAGGTTAATATCTGCACTTAGGGCAATAATTAGGAAGAGAGAAGATAGGCCGAGAAGAAAACATGGAAATATCCCGGTTTGAGGATCCTCTTTTAATTTTAAAATTAACCCGAATGTAAATAATATTAATGAAAACTGGAACCTGTTTCTGTATAGAGAAGCAACAGAAGAAACCTATATCATTTTTAGTTTGAATCGAACTATTATAGGATTAAAAGCTGTAATCAAGTAACGTAGGAGAACCACGTCGTGTATACATTTCCTGTTGCCTATGCATTTACGATAATCAGATTTCAGGATAAAGATGGGAATTAATTGATCATGGGACCATATTATAGGTCGTGAAGATGATTATAATGACTGTAAAGCTAAGGGTCTGCTTACCTAAATACATGGTCGTATTGAGTTCAGAAGTATCATTTGACGGGTTTGACGGGGCCATTTGACGGCCATTTGACGGCCATTTGACGGCCATTTGACGGCCTATTACATAATCTGAAAATCTTCATCACAACAAACTAAAATCTAAAGGTTTAACCACCAATTCTGTTTAGCATAACAATGCCAGCACCAATTCCAGAGGCAATTAAATCCAAAGTTATAGAACAGTGGCTACTCGGCCAGAGCCGGGACTCCATAGCAAAAGCCAATAACATAAGCACAGGCGCAGTGAGTAATATAGCCAAAGAATATGAAGAGCGACTAGGGAGGGATGTGCTATATGGTTTAAGGGAGGTCGGAATATTACTTATGAGGGAGGGCTCATTGTGCGATTGGTTTTAGAATTATGAAGATGTTTACAGACCAAAGAGTAGACGCTCAAACTGCCGAACACTTCATATCCGACCTATACAAGGAATGCAAGAGTCATGGCATTACGCCTACCCTAATTGTAACCCATACTGAAGACCTAACAAAAATATCAGAAAATATGCGACTGCCTGCAATCAAAGGATATGTGGACGAAAAGATAGCCCAGAATAAGGAACTAGATGATGAGAGAGAGCAACTAACCGATTCCATAGATTCTCTAAAAGCGAATTATTCAGAGCTCAGAAAGAGTTATGACTTGATTTTGGAGCAAAAAAGGAAAGCAGGAGAAGATATAAGATCATATTCAGGTTCAAAGCAAGTATTGGATCAATACGGGATTTCGATAACTAAGGATGTTTCCAAATTTGCAAGTACTGTAAAATGCATAGCAGAGTACGGCTACGATCCTCAGAGGGTAATCAAGGAGTTTAACGACACCCAATACCATCAAG
>JAATVP010000235.1 GCA_014523625.1 Nitrososphaerales archaeon TH5896 | reverse complement strand
GTAGTTGGAAGTCAGAATGGAGTATTTCTTGATGGACAGAGCATACAGAATACAATATCAGCCAATAACGTACTTGAGAATGTAATTGACCTTAACAACGCAAACGGACTACCAACAAACATCAATGCAAATCAGTATGTAGACAACAGCTGTGAGACAAGTAATCCAAGTGGATTGTGTATAGGAAGGTAATCTGATACACTAGCCAATACAATATCAATCTCTCACCCCCTCTTTTTTGACCGTCTTATCTGACTACTTTTTTACGAAATTGGGATGCGGGTCATGATTTCAAAGGTTTTCGCTTCTTGTTAAAGTATATGATGAATATTGAACTTCAATATCTAACTTTTTATGGTACATGTTTTCTTCGAGTACCATCTAATTCAAGTGACGGCTTTCAGTACTATTGTGATCAGAATGGCTCTACGGAGGCGCTAGGGAAGCGTCTTTTGCTATAGTTCTCCGCATCATTTGCAAGCACCTCAAAATTAATCATATATTCGTCATAGTTTCTGGAAATCCTCCTTTTCTGAATGATAAATCTTGAAGCATTCCAAGATCTGAGTGTAATATTCCAATAGACATCAAGAAACAGATTCGTTGACACAAGACCCGCCTTGACAAGAGCACCTACCTCATTAAAATCAGAAATAGTCCTATTCACATACTCCTTATAAAATTCATCATCAAAAATGGAGTCATTGCCGGTTTCTTTATATTTTCGATATGCTTCAAACAACATTGCTCTAGCTTCACGTTGCTCCTTACCATTAAGTAACTTGAAGATTTCAATCAAGCCGGCAAATTTTCTCTGCCTGCTTTGAAAATATACCACTGCGACAACCAAGCCAATCGCTGCGACACCTGCTATATCAGCAAATGTCAATATCCATTCGAGGAGAGTTGAAGGATTGGTTTGGGTTATGGCCGAACCGTTTTGAAGTACCACAGAACTAAAGCCTTGCTTGCCTGTAAGGTCTAAGATATCGGAGACTTGAGCAATTAGACTCAGAAATAAAAGGATCGTATCAATTAACATAATTTCTTTCTAAATTTGTTTTTTGGTCCTAAGAAACAATATTTGATTTCGTTCATAATACTAAGCATATACATCTTTCCTTCAATAGCACTTTCCTTCAATAGCACTTTCCTTCAATAGCATAATTTATCTATTTCACCAATCCAAAAAAATATCTTCAAAGGCGTTATGATCAAATTAATGGGCAACTACTAGGAAAATGGAGAGTAATATGATTGTAGGAAAATTATGTTCTCCTTATTCGGCCGAACATATCAAGCTAATTATTGAAGATAGGATGATGATCAAAAAGAGATAGGATTGTGAGAATCTTGGAGAGATTTTCTTGGCCATAAAGTTTGCAATATCAATGAATCTCAGAGCATTCTGTGTCCATTCTTAGCACAATAGCACTTTGATTCAGTATTGCATTCGTTGTGTCTTCCTTCATCACAATAGTCACAAACTGCTCTCGAAGACGTCGCCATTCCAGCGCCGCTCCCCGCCTCGATATACTCCTTTTGTCCCTGGGAAAGATCTCGGCGATCGCTCATCCGATATCTATAACAATGTAATTCTAAATAAAAGTTTATATTAAAACAAATTCAGGAGCTAAAAGCTTAGTCACTAACCGAAAATGACGCTAAATCAAATTTCAGGAGCAAATGAGCGCATTCTGTATTCTTGAAGACCACAGTTTTTCAAAGAAAAATATCAAGGCGAATTCTGACAGAAAACCAGAATAATGCCTATCTATAGGTGTCAGTTTGGCCGCCATTAACTCCCTTCTTCATCCTCATCCTCTTCTACTACAACATTGTCCAATTCTTCCGCAGCGGCGTTTACAATATTAAGTTACAGTAAATGGATCCTCATTAAGTGTATGTAATGCAAGCGCATTACCAGCATAGTCAGTACTTCCAGAGTTCACAGGAGTTCCAGTATCAGACTTCACCAAAGTGATTGCCACTTCTCCTCCAGACTGTGCTGTCAATGATTCTCCGAATTGTGAAGCTGTTTGGTTAGTCAAACTAGCAGTCCAAGTTACATCTCCAACCCACACACTGTTATCTGTTCTAGGTGGCAATACAATGGCAGCCTGGTGACCTTCGTGTCCAGGGAGTAGGTCCTGAGCTGAAGTCTGTGTCTTTTGCCATGTCACCTCATTTGGGAGTTCTTCTTGTCCAAGAACTGTAGCAGGTAGCACGAACGCTGCGACGATATAAGCCTTCATCAAAATACTGTCAGATCCCGTAGTTCCATAAATATGGTCCTTTTCCATTGTTATATCCTTTAATAGAGATATTAATATTAAGTGTATTTATGAATCATAACCAAACGGGAAAGTATTGCTTAAAAATGTGGTAAACTTCTGGCAAAGGTGAATTGCAGATTCATAGGGTAATGCGCTGGAATATTATACCACAAACGTAACTTATTGCGGCATTTTTTAATTGAGACCTGATTAACGCACTCAACTGTTTATACTGCATGGGCACTACATTAAGTTTAGTCATTTACCACACATATCAATAGGAATGCATTCAGTTCATTTTTTGATTTGGAGAGGATCGACATATATAAAAAAAGCTCCTCAATATAATATGAGAGAAGGAAAGGTAGATAATATTGACAACTTATCAAACATCGAAGTACTCAGATCTTCAGTCAGCTGTACTCATTTACCTTGCATCAGAAGAACGATTTTTTCGTATAGAGCATCAGCATACAAATAATCAGATTCAAACTCATTCCTCTGATCAATCTCGTGGGACTGTTTTTCCCGATTCCATCAAGATTCTGATTGGGGACGTCTCTTCTGTAATACCGATTTCGGCAAGGCCCGTTTCAAGGAAGTTAGCTGATGTATCTGCAAGGTTACAAGAGTTGGAACAAGCATCTTTGCTCCAAAGAGGCGTGCCCTATTACCCAGGTACAGAATACGAGTCTTACTCTATTACTGTTCAAGGCAGTCGATATATCAGTGAGTACCTGTATGCGTTGATTCCATTAATTACTAATCATACGCATCTTCGCAGAGTCCTCGAAAGGGTGGAAGGATTTGAAAAGGCAAAGTCATGGTTAATGGAACTTGGTCCAAGATTTAAAGAGAAACCATTAGAAGAGCTAGTGAATGAACTTTTACTTGGGGTGAGAAAATTTCCTGCGATCGGTATCAATTTGCTACTGGTTTTAGGTAGAGAAGTTCAGTCAGAAAAGAGATAATGACTATTTTGTTGTGAAACATTTCACTACGACCTTAGTGGCTAGGAAAAGCAGACATGAGACGTAACATAGCACATGGGTGAACACTTGGGCGAACAAGTTTATTTCATCATGGTATGTTCAATATAATGTCCATGAGCACAAAGTCAATTCTTGAGCTCATCGCACTGTTATGTAGCGGCCCGTAAGGAAGCTCTTTTTATTGACGGGTTGATGCTTGTCAACCATTACTTGAACTTCATAAACTTATTTATCCTGGACTAACTACTGTATTAATACTGACGTGAATATGCTGGAAGAGACCTCTTCTTTACCCTCTTCATCCGCAGTGTCCACGAATGTTCCTACAGAAAGCAAAAGAATCCTCATAGTGGATGATGAACCAGATGTGACAATAACCTTTAAAATGGGTTTAGAAGGTAAGGGCTACAAAGTCGATGCGTTCAACGATCCTGATGAAGCATTGGCTAATTTCAAAATGGGTGTCTATAGTTTGCTGCTCCTTGATATCAAGATGCCAAAAATGAACGGATTTCAATTATATGAAGAATTGGAGAAGCAGGACAAGAAAGTCAAAGTGTGTTTTATCACTGCATTCGAAGTGTACTACCGATCATTACGAGAATTGTTCCCTCAAATTGAAATAGATTGCTTTATTAAGAAACCTATAGACACGGAGGAATTAGTGAAAAGGATTCAGGCAGAATTACAGTAGTTATTGCTCAAAGTATTTTCTGTGCCGACTAAGCAGTTGCAGGCATTCACTAGAACATCGGTGAAGGTATCTGTCTGACCCCATTCAACTGAAATAACTAACAATACCCTATCTGGAAGAAAATGTATATACTTTTTATACTGCTTGTCTTTCGTTTAACATCTTAGTGCAGAAATCGGAAGAAGGTCGTCATAAGGACTATAAACACATTTCATTTGATTTCGAAGGTTCAGTTTCTGTGTGGCAAACTCAATGGATATTCCCTAAGCCATGACTATTTTTAAAAGGGAATTCCAAAAAAAATTGTAGAATACACGCTCAAAAAATCACAAGTGTCTACTGAACGAAAATTCATTCCACTACACTTATAAAGAAAGGTCCGTGTTCGTTATCTGAGAACCCATCGGTTGAATCTTATAGAAAGTCAACTGAAACGGAAAGTGCTGATGGAGATAATCAAAAGAAATGGTATAATAGTCTCTAGTCAGCCGATAATTCTATCAAGTGGCGAGAGGAGTTATTACTATTATGATCTAAAAATGGTTTTGGCAGATCCAGTTGGAGCTACTCTCGTCGGTGAACTGCTATACGACATCATTGCTAGAGAATTTAGCGCAAAATCAGTGGGTGGGTTAGAAATGGGCGCTATTCCGATATCAACTGCAATTATAATTGGTAGTATTAGGAGAAGCAGTACCGAGGGAATTAAGCAATTCATAGTGAGAAGAAATGTTAAAACACATGGAAGCGGAAAAAAAGTAGAAGGGTATCTGGTTGATCCTGTTGTTGTTGTGGATGATGTAATGACTAAGGGTAATAGTGTGATACTTGCTATAGAGGCAGTAAGAAATGAAGGTTACTCAACAGCTGGAGTCGTACTAGTAATAGACCGAGAGGTTCCGCAGAATCCTGTAAAGGATAAGGTGAAGTGTTTCTCTATTTTCAACCACTCTGACTTCAAGGAATATATTAATGAAAAACTTAAAGAGACCCAGTAGTACGGTGTTTTGATTTACAATTCGACATCATGGGAGAGCAAGGGAGAAGGGATACAATCATCCGAATAACTCCTTGTCTCAGGTAATCCATGATATTGTAATTACTAGAAACCGACCATTTGACCTTTCGAGATTAAGGTAAAGGTAAGTACGCAGTGATTTAATAGAATTGATGAAAAATCTCGTAAAATCAAATATTTTCGTAGATTGTGACTCTTGATGAGAGTTGTGTCCCGATATTGCGCTATTGGTGTGGCAAATCTAGAACCTTTTTTATTCACATACACAACAAATCTGTCCAATCCCTTTGACTAATCGACGCTTCACGCCAAGCCGATATATTTTATTCATAATACTCCGCCGATCTCTGCTATGACTATTTTTGTTCCATCCAGTTAAGACTTTAATTTGGGCTAGATCTCTCGCTGCTCACTAATTGGTAACTCGTTGATTGTGACAATAGCTTAGCTAACCACAAATCGAGAGTGGTTAAGTTCTCTTGCGAGAGGATAAAAATGAACCTAAAGGGGATTTGAAGCCGAATCTTAATTTGTTAGATCGAAAGATTATTTTGTCTCGCACCCCGTCAACCCACGTCATTATTTGTAAAGGATTTGGATCTTGATATCGGCAAGGTAAAGAAAAATACAGCCCCTATACCGTCAGGATTATTTTCAGCCCATATCCGTCCTCCATGAGCTTGAACAATATTTTTTGCGATAAATAATCCTAATCCAATCCCTTCAAAGGATTTAGAGCTAAATTTGGTAAATAAATGGGGGACAATACTCGGATCGATACCCTGACCAGTATCTTTAATACATATTATAACCTCATCGCGTTCTTTGTTTAGGCTGACAATAGCAGATATACTTCCGTTCTTCGTAAATTTAACAGCATTTCCTAACAAGTTAGAAATGACCTGAGTAATTTTATCCTTATCGGCAGTCACAAGAATTGCGTTGGTTTCTTTTTCGAGTTTCCCTTCAAACTCAAACGTGATACTTATGTTTCGTTCAAGTCTGCTTATCTGCTCTCGAGTATCCGTCACAATGTTAGATAATAATGTGACGAGATCGAAGGTTTCCAGATTCAAGTCAAAACCCTTACTCTCGATTCGAGTTACATCCAATATCTCCTGAGCAATTCCTCGCAATCTCTTTGCATTCTTAACTATGATATCTAACAGTTGCTCTTCTTCTTCGCTTTTTGGACTCCTCGTACTACCTTTTCTGATTTTGGAACGAAGAACCTCACATAGTCCCAATATTGGTTGTATAGGAGTACGCAATTCGTGAGCAGCTACGTTAATGAATTCGTCTTTCAACCTATCTTTTATTTTGAGCTCTTCATTTGCTCGTAGGACTTCCTGGGTTCTCGATAATATGGTCTGCCTCATGTTTTCGAGGCTTGACGACAGTTGTTTGAGTTCATCACCGCCACTTTTTTGGATGTCCACCTTTATCCCAAGGTTGCCTTTACTTACTTCATTTGTAACATCTTTTAGCTTTATAATTGGTCTAGAGATGCTTCTTGCGAATAGGAAAACCAGAAAAGTAGAGATAGACAATATGATGGCTGCTACAATGATAAACTGGGCTCTAAGCGAAGAAACGCTCCTAAACGCATCTTCAGTACCTACACCAAGTATTAGCGACCAGTTGTTTCCTCTATAGTCCAGAAATCCCGGTTCTCTGCTACCTATAAATAT
>JAATVP010000234.1 GCA_014523625.1 Nitrososphaerales archaeon TH5896 | reverse complement strand
GTCCAAGTACAGCATGTTTGCTTGCGATATATATTGGCTGTTGTGGATATCCTACCACGCCAGCTCCGGAAGACGTGTTTACTATTGCTCCACCTCCTGTTCTAATCATCTCCGGAATCTCATATTTCATAGACAACCATACGCCTTTGACATTTACGTTCATGATCTGATCAAAAACTTCTGATGTCTGATCTACTAGCGCTGTCGTCATTTCTTCTATCCCAGCATTATTAAATGCATAATCCAGTCTATTGTACTGCTTGACTGTCTTCTCTACCAATGACCTGACATCATTTTCGTTTGCCACATCGGTCTTCACAAAGATGCCATCACTTCCGGCTTCCTTGACTAGGCGCACAGTTTCCTCTCCTTCTTTGGCGCGACGTGCGGCTATCGCAATCTTAACTCCTTGTTTTGCAAGTGCAACTGCTGCTGCCCTTCCAATACCAGAACTGCCACCCGTTATGATAGCGACTTTTTGATCTGTCATTTGTTTTACATCGTTCTTGCATCATTTATCATTAGCGATACTAGTACTCCGAATAATGGACAGCGGATTCACATCATTGAGTAAATTTTAATACTATCTGTGATCATACGATGTAAGACATTCTGAATATTTTTTGTTCTCACTATTTTCATTGTCTAATCATCACCACCAAGAAATGATGTCATGCAATTCCTTGTTTTCAGCGGCTAATATATCAATGCTTACAGGTAGATATTGATTCTTTTTACTATTTCTGATATTCTGTCTAGTCAAATATTTTATATTAAAATCTAATGATCTCATGTGATCGCATTTGTCCAGCCAGGTCTGCGTTAAGTCGATAACTTCTCTCTCTGATAGCTTCTTAATGTTGAAGAGATATGGCATAAGAATACGCCAGATTGCATATTTTCTACAATCGGCTATTGTTGTCTGAAGTAGTATTTCGATCCATAGAATAGTATTAACCCCGCCATAACCGTAACGTATTTTCTTCAATTAAAACGAATTCTGAACGGTTTGATTTGAGGCGTCGTCAGGGCTTCAGATCGGAATATTGAATATGCTGTTTGTAAAACTATTCATAAACATCCGAAACGCCCTCATACCACTATCAGTGATACTGTCGGATACCTCAAAATTCGATTGTACTCTTTGTTGTAATAAGGGAACCGATTGAGCATTACCCTGTTCAGGCCAAAAAGTGAACAAGAGTATTACGGAATCGTAGATAAAGGAGATAATGATAATCTGCGGTTAACACTCTGAACCCAAAATTTATGTCAAAAATGGTTCACACTCCCTTGGGCCCACTTTAAAGTGGGTTCAAAAGACTTAGTATCTTTCACAGAATGTCAGCCAACAATAGTATTAAGTATATTACGAAAATCCAGTTATGCAAGACTGTGGCTTTAGTCAATCCGGATTACAACAGGAAGAATCGTAATGTGCGGCTTAGGTAGTCTCAGAGAGGAACTTATTCATTGATTCTCTAAGACATTACTTACAATTTCCCCTTGCTTCTTAAGTATTTGCAATCCAATATTATCGTCTAAATCTGAACCTTCGAATCTAGTACCTTGGGTTTTCTCTTGGTCTACCACCTCACTAGCAATCAAGCAGAACGTTCCTGTAGAATCACCCTCAGTGCCGTACATCCAGTCAGGAATATCAAATTTATCAACGTTTTCAGCAATGTATGTCTTTATCTCTTCGGTTCTTACTGCGTCATTGTACTGGTCCATTAATAGTGGATTGGTTTCATTTCCCATTAGTCTTGTAATCATACTTGGACCTACGGCGCATTCTTCACTTTGCTGTTGTACTTCTCCTCCTCCTCCTTCTTCACTTACTTCCTGCTGCTCCTGCTCCTGTTCCTGCTGCTCTTCTTCGCTTTCCTCGTTACTAGACGCTAAAGCCAAACTGGTAGTAACAGGTACTAATAATAGTAGCAACACTAATGGGAGGCCAAAAAG
Source organism: Nitrososphaerales archaeon TH5896 (assembly GCA_014523625.1). GTDB lineage: Archaea > Thermoproteota > Nitrososphaeria > Nitrososphaerales > Nitrososphaeraceae > TH5896. The sequence continues at coordinate 6,987 of JAATVP010000234.1, read as the reverse complement.
ATGCTGTTTATTCATGGACTAGCATCCTCCTATGCATAGTACTTATCACAGTAAAGATGCCTAAAAGGATTTCAAAGATACCATCAGATTAAGGCTTACTGGACGCCTTCAGACTATCGTTGATGTTCTGGTATTAACCTTCTTCTGCTGCCTTCTTTTCATCTTCGACTTTTTTGAATTCATCATAATCCAACTTACCCGTAGAATATGCTTTTAGGATCATATTCAATGCGTCGCTTCGGCCATGAGCCCAGCCTATCCAATAACTAAGGATGAGATTTAAAGCCAATAGGCGACCGGGCGGTGCCTTCTCATAATCCAAAACATATCCAGGCTTATTATCTCTCGGAGGCTTAAAATAGAAACCTTTTTCCTCCCCTTGTAACTCTTGAGCACACTCAATCGCTGTCTGGCTCAACACTTTTACAACTTCCAGCCAACTGTCTTCCACGATTTCGTCTGCTGATTCAGTAGAGCCGATTACAGTTTGTACCTTTTGGAAATATTTTTCTAAGTTTACCATGTGATTATGGCATGTGAGACTATTAACTAAACTCTATCCTTCCACTGGCAAGAGCATACTCCTAGAGCTGTCGTACCTATCCCCATTTTGGCTCGTGCAGGCCATATCACATCATGTCAACTACATGGTGTAGTCACTGGCGAACCGTTTCAAGCTCCTCAACAATGGTAGATTCTTCTATAGTACATATTGTTCATAGTCGGAGTATAAGATATTAAATCTCGCCGACTTATATCATAGTAATTGGCATGCTAAAATAAATGTCAAGATTCTTACCATTCGCGCAAGCACGACTTTTTGTAAGATCACTAAAATTGAAGAGAATATCAGAGTGGCGGAAATACTGTAAGTTTGGTTGGAAGCCTACAAATATTCCTTCTAATCCTGATAAGAAGTATAAGGGTCAAGGTTGGATCTCATTTGACGATTGGCTTGGCACTGCAAGAACTGCCACACGAAATTTAACATTTCGATCTTTTGAAGATGCTCGGGCTATTGTACGGAAATAGGATTCTCGAAACTCAAGTATAGGATTTCTCAAGTAAATGTACACTTGCACCCTAATAACGAATGTAGGACAGATAAGGAAGTCCCTGCAGTTCTGGCATTAGTTTATTACTCTGGTGATATGAATTAAGAAGTGGCAAAACACTATCCTCGTTCTCATTATTATCAACAAGAACATGAAGAACAATCTAAAGGTAAAGGCTGGTACTGCAAGGAACACGATACCAAGTATCTCTGTGAAATTTGCGGCTATGACAGCAGCAGTGGTGTACTACATAAACAAAAAGAAGAGAAGTATTATTTCGTTAGCGGCTAGCAGTTAAGTCCAGTCTGTCCCTTCTATACGACTCCAGGTATGATAAGCCTTAGTGTTATAACTTTCTGCTACGAACTCACGGAAGTTAAGTATGTTCAGTTCCTTCTGACAGTACAAACATTTCCATTTAGTCATAGTAGGTAGGCGAGGTTTGCAGTCCTGGCATTGTTGACTGCACCAATTTTAGGATCTTCGACCGTGATAAGGTAATGATAATGATGATAAAGAAGTTGTTGTCGCCTTCTTGTCTGTCAGATAAGCATGAGTATTGCACTCATAGTTTTGCTAGTGGTACTGGTTGTTAATGCAAATGCCATCTGGAAATCGACGATAGAGGTTACGTTTTGGCATAAATGCTAATCTCCCTTGCGGCTAGTTTTTATGACCATTACAGCGCACCAAGACAGAGTAATGGTAGAAACTACTGGAAATAATCCTTTTGAACTAAAAGACCATTTTAGGGAGGATCCTTTTCATGAGATTAGTTTGAAAAGGAGAGAGGACACCCGCTTTTTCAACGCCCATAGTGATTATTTTCATTACTTGAGATATTTGGCAATCATTTGGAAGAGGATTCAGAATGAGTGTAGGAAAATAGGAGTTTATCATACCCAAGAGGCGCAGATATCGTATGAGAAAAATCCGAAAGAGTGGACTGCAATGCGATATAACGAAGACCTAGTGCAAACGAAATGTCAGTGTGATTTTGAAACCTTTGTCATGTTTGCTCGGCGATTCATGGATAAGGTAGCCGAACTAATAGAACTACTAATCGAATACCCTAACTACGAACGGCCAGGAGTCGGATTTACCAAACATAAAGGATGGTTTATAGATAAGCCAGAAATATATTATGCGTATTCAGATTTTCTAGAAAAAAAGGTACATTGGTATGAACGGGATTTGTTACTCTTGCGGGATAAAGTCATTGGCCACAGTGGAACGCTTACTAGTGGTGTGATTGTTTCACCACATACAGGCATAGGATTCATAAAGTCTTACGGAATATCTCCACTTGAGGGATCTAATAAGGATAAGTTTTTGGAGATGAAAAGAAAGTATGAGAAGCGTTATTCATACCTTAAGATTCCTGAAAATGACTTCGAAATGCTAAACGATTTTGTTCGAGCGATTAGAAAACATGACACAAGGATCGAACAGGGTCAAAAGGGTAAGAAAGGTGACTTGGAGATATTAGGTGATATTGTTCAATATTCAGGTATAGTGGTTGATGAGGAATATCTAGATTCTATTGCTAGTCACATAGAGGATTTTCTTCAAGAAACCGCTTCTATTTTCAAGGGGTGATTAACGAAAACTACACGTTTTAGGCTTAAGGCAATAGCGTTACTAGTTCACGAATGATATCGCTTGCGATATTGTGAAACTTAGTAGTGCAAAGTGGTTGTAGATAGGATATACAGTCCAAAAATCAAGTTCGGGACAATTATCAAAAGTTACATCAGGAATAAGACGCAGGCCCCCGACTGCCGTGACCTGATCCAGTGTTTTTCCTAACAATAATACTCTGAACGGTGAGGGTTCAATGGATCGTCTCTCCTCATTCAGCCGGGACCTCGACCTGTTCAAAGATTAGGATCCCAACTGTAATAGGTAATTGTTTGCGATCTTTGTCCGAAACCAACTGATTTTTACTCTTTACTCTTTATCTGACTCAACAAAACCCTCTGTGGAATTGAATGACTGATTCAAAGCGGCTTACCGGCTATGAACCAATTCTCTTGGGATCTTTCATCATAAGTAATAATGATGTGCTCACGTTTGGTCTTCAGTATCTGTATAGCTGCCTCGGTTACTGCCTCTGCAAATGCGGCTTTTTGTTCTTTCGTCCTTCCAGGATACAACGAAATTGCGATTATGGGCATATGTTGTTCAAAATGATTCTTCACTTATTTATATCAAAAGGATACTGAGAAAGACTATATATTTGCAAGAATTGAGAAGTTGAATTTTAGGATGTAATATTAGCCATACGAAAATTATCAACACACCCTTTGCTATACTTGAGTGCCATAGACTGCTAACTAATGTGTACATACTCTCAGCATTCAGTATTGAAATTAGTCCTATGTGCACGAATCAGTATGCAATGTTAAGAGAACGCAGTCCAAGGTATTGAGGATTCAAAAATACAACCTATTAGCTATTTCGAATTCTTTGGTAATCCTGACTTTCGATATCTAATTTAGAAATACAATAATACAATGGTAAGCATGATGAGTACTCGTACTTGAATACAAATTATGTGGACCACCTTTGCTATGCAGACATGCGACTTGCCAAAATCATCACAGAAATCGGACGTTTTTCCATGAAAGTAAAAAAAGATTCATTTCAGGCGTTGATAGAGGCAATAATCTACCAGCAACTTAATGGAAGTGCTGCTAATTCCATATATAATAGGTTATTAGCATGTTATAGGGGTCGGATTCCGACACCAGAACAAATTATTTCAAGTTCAGATCTTGAACTGAGAACTCAAGTTGGCCTTTCAAGAATGAAGATAGCATATCTTAAGGATCTTGCAACTCACATTGTTGATGGCAGATTAAACTTGATTGACCTCCCAGGAATGGAAGATGAAGAAATAATAAGCCAGCTAACAAAAGTAAAAGGTATAGGAAGATGGACAGCAGATATGTTTTTGATATTTTGCCTGTTACTGATTTAGGATTGAGAAATGCGATGAAACGCACATACCTGTTAGCGGAACTTCCCACGCCTAATACGATGATAGATATAGCCAATCCATGGAGACCATATCGAAGCGTCGCCACATGGTATTTGTGGAAGTCATTATCTAATTTCAATACTATTGGATGAGAAGATTTCAGGCTGGAATATATCCAATACTTGAATAGCTATGTCATAGAAAAATGGGCGAGAATATCCAAAAGAGCGCAAGATAAAAAAACTCCAATTGCTTTTTGCGGTCACGTGGTTCATCCTTCCTTAAACTCTATATACCACAATTTAGGATATTCCGTCTAATTATGCAGAACGGAAAAGAAGATAAAGGGATGAATCTAAAAAAGGGATTTTTTGGATTTACACCAGTGCTGGTTGCCATTGCCGTAGCGAGTATTATCGCAATCAATGTAAGTATAAAACAGGATAGCTTTGTGCAAGGGCAGCCGATGGATAACCTGACTTTAAGTAATGTGAGCATACCCGTTTCCACAGGATTTATAGATGGAAAAATAGCGTACTTTATAGCGACTGATGCTTCGACACAAGAGGTTGCTTCTTCAGTATCCAACACTACAGGATTTAAAGTAAACTATGCACCTACTTTAGCTAACACTTCTGACTCGGCCAGACAGCAAGGATTCGTATTCCTTAATGGCTTTTCGGGAGAAGAAGGAGGACCTCTCGGTTCACAGTTGTCAGTTGCAACAGCAGTTCCAGGCGATCCTGATTATAGCCCCCTCTTTGACATTAACTATGTGCAGTGGAATACGAAGAATACCAGTGATATCCGTATCTTAAAATCAGCAGATGAAATATTTGAGGCGCAAGAGAATGGGGAATTGACAATAACAAAATCAATTGTTGTTATTAACAGTCCAGCAATCGTCAAATAACAGTAATCCGTTAGGCCCTGAATGAGTCTTTCAAATTAAAATCAAGGCATAGAATTCCTAGATTTGATTGTAAGTAGGCCTCTGTTTTGGATTAACTCTCACATCGTTTTTTCTAACTTGTGTAGGAATCATTCAATGTGGTAATGTAATAATGGAATATTTATTTTCATGAACTTGTAGAAAGATTAAGAATAGTCAAATGAGTATTCTAGGAATATAGTTCAAAGTATTACTTGGTATGGGATCATAGTAAACAGATCAAGGAAATTCAAATCTAGCAATAAACGTTTTTGTCGATTCTCTACTATTGAAAACGTAGCTACGGATATAAGTTGCGATTACATGTATGCTACTACAAGACGGCATCCTCCAGAAGAATCGTAGAATAAGTTCATCTACCATAAGATGCTTCTTTGTTCATTCATCGTTGCATTGTGTGTGAAACTTCTGGCACACACATTAGCACATTTGCAAATGATTTTCAATTAGCCGAGTATGAGTTAGAAGATGTGATCAGTAAACATTTAGATGAACAGTGGAATTGGTTCTCTCATTTTTTAGAATAGTCAATCGTGGTTAAGGATATAAGTCCCGCAGCTAGATCAAATAAACGAAAGGGAATCATCCAGGAGTAGTGCGTCAATGGTTGTCAGATTCCATTATGGTTGGCATGCATATACTGTGTGAGGGACTCCTGGCGTGCACACTTATCATTTCTCTTTCGTCGAGAATGCAATGTAAGCAATTAGACAAGTACTTCAAACGGTACTTGAATGCGAACTTCGAATTCAATCCCTCATGTGATCACGAAGTGAATATGCCCCAGAACGTTCTTCAAGTGGCAATGCTCCCCAAATTATCTGCAAAGTCAAGAATAAACATAGTAAAAATATCTAACCGCTTTTTTCATTTTTTTACAAAATTATGCACCATTTATCAGCAGCACCACAGCATAGAATTGCAAGCAAATCAAAATTGATCGTTGGTGGTATTGGAAAGGCTTATTAAAAAAGGCTACACATTCCTACTATAATATGTCATCATCAACAAAGCCTTTAAGAGAAGTTGTCCAACACTTGGCAGAAACGTTTAACGATCCGAAGATTAGGGAACAATCTTACTTTGATTTTTATGATGATTCCTTGACTATATATGGTTTCCCTCCAAACTTGCCATCCAACAAGGGAGGTTTTAAACAGTTCATTTACCTCCTTTGGAAAGGATTTCCTGATGTAAAAATCACTTTTGAGGATCTCATTATTGAAGGAAACAAGGCTGCAGGGAGATACTATCTAGCTGGGACACACAAAGGTGAATTTGTAGGCCTTCAGCCAACCGATACCCAATTCAAAGTCAACGGTATGACAGTATTTGCTTTTCGTGATACGAAGGTTATAGAGCGTTGGAACCTGGTAGATATGACGTCGTTGAGAGAACAGTTAAGCTCTTAATTTTGACTTGGAAGTAATTAGGCCGGTAAGGCTAACATGTTAAGCAAGTTACATTTTTTCCAATATCTCTAGTTTATACTCCTTTTTCTTCGTAGCAAGGATGATACTTTTGATCGTGGTTTATACATAAAATATCATCTGCTAGACCCGAAGCTGCAGGATAAGACTAAAAGGACAAAGTCAATCTTCCAAAAGCTGAATAGTTTTGCGACTGGGTCGATTGCTGTTACTCAAGGGGATTGTTCTCTTTGAGAGATTATAAAGGTCAACTATTTCTCGATGAAAAAGTTCATTTTAATTTGATCTCTATGTGCTTTCTCTAATCTCTCATTCTGTCTGTTTTTCATCTTCCCCTTTCAACTCTTACAATAAAGAAGGGATGTGCTGACCTGCATGTTATAGTGATGATTGCGTAATCTTCAAGTGATAGTGTTCAGAATTACTTATAGAATGAAAATCATATTTAATGATCCTACATTTTCTTCACAACTGCTTAGGACAATAGGTGAAACGTACTATAAAGGAGCAGATATAGGTGAATGTCTATCGACTGCATATCGTATCAAAGAAGGCGATTTTGAAAGC
>JAATVP010000233.1 GCA_014523625.1 Nitrososphaerales archaeon TH5896 | reverse complement strand
GATCAGCTCCATATTGGAATGTAGATATATACAAGTGGACTAGTTTAAATCAATTTGTGTTTACATAACCATAGATTGCCCCACAAATGCTTTATACGAAGAAATTATCTTTAATTCAATTCGAGGTGTAACAAGTGGAGAGAATTTATGAAAATTGAGAAGTATCTTTCCTTATTACTTCTATTGCCTAGATACCGACGAAAGCTAAATGTAAGCATGCTTCATTTAGGAAGAAAGAACTTTCACTAACAAATCGTGATTCAAGTATGACGAATCAGTCGATAGTCATTATGAGACTACCTTGCAAACAATTTGGATCAAGTTTGTATTGACGATGCCGTGAAAAATATAGAATCTCTTGATAAATAAATTCTGAAACTGTCCGAACCCGGAGATTAGTTTTCTTTTATTCAAAGGGACAAAAGTCAAATTGTGTTATGTAAACGTATATTAAGAGGAGTTCAGCTATTTTTTGCACCTTTGAGTTTTCTGCAAGGTACACAAAAAATCAAGGTACACTAGGTGGTTTGAGATAACAAAAAATCGACTAATGATCGCATTTGGGGCGCACCCTGATGATATAGAAATCGGGATGGGAGGAACAGTGGCTAAATTGGCCGGAATGGGATATGATGTGAGACTAGTTATTGCTACTCTTCCAAACTTCGTAAAGACAGATACTAAAGAGGAGCGCAAACAGGAATCTATTATGTCCGCAAAAGTAATGGGTTGTAAAACGCCAGAATTTCTCGATCTTAGTCCTGAAGAAATTGTGTTCAACAGAAAGTTTGTTACTCAAATTAGTAAAATAATCCAAGAACTAAATCCTGAGGCTATATTTACTCAATGGATCGGTGACACACATCAGGACCATCAATCTTTAACGAGAGCCGTTGTAGCTGCAGCTCGTGACTATAACGATGTATTTATGTACGAAACCACTATTCCAGGGGGTATCAGTGAACACGCATTTAGACCTCAACTCTATGTGGACGTCACTGACACCTTAGAAATCAAAAAAAATGCACTTGACTGTTTTGATTCTCAAAAAATCAGATGTGGACCTTTATGGATAGATTCTCTAGTAGGACGATGTTCATACAGGGGGTATCAAATGAATGCAAAATACGCAGAAGCATTTGAAGTTATCAAGGTTTCCAAGTGGTAGAAACTTAAGACATCTTTGCATTGAATTATTGAATTTTTGGTACTTCTAAGCCAGTAGAATTCAAAGCTATTCGTACAATTAACACCGGTCAAAATAGACTGCCATCAGTATATCGCCTCTCAGCTATATCTTTCCTGCATCCTTAAGTCTGGATTTCATCCGCAACTCTCCTTCGATATACTTCTTTTTGTCATCTTCATCCTCCAAAATTAATTGGGGAACCTTTGTAGGCTTCCCATACTTGTCCAATGCTACCATAGTTACGAACGCGGTGGCTGCATGCACTTTGGTATTGTCGTCTAAGTCCTCTGCCTCAACATTTACCTCGATTTCCATGGAGGACCTACGAACATATGTTATTCTAGCAGAGATTATGAGCGCATTTCCTATAAAGACTGGTTTCAGGAATACCATTCTGTCAATACTTGCAGTGACGAGATTCGCCCTTCCTGAATGTCTTTTGGCTACCAAGCCTGCAATCAAGTCCACATGTTTAAGTATAACTCCTCCAAAGACATTACCTTTAGGATTGGCGTCAGATGGTAACATCATCACAATCATCTCTGCTTCAGATTCCATTGGATGCTTCCCTTTATCCCCGCTATTAACAGACAAGACTACAGATCCGATTTTATTATCATTATATATAATAAGTACATCGAATTCATTCTATTGTCAAGCTCTTATTTAATTGACTTCAGCAAAGCTTCCCAATTGCTATAATACTAGATCTAGATTAAACGGACCAGCTGTGCGGAACAGCTTAACAGAATCCTCAATGCAAGAAACTTGCGGTAATACTTTTATATATCAAAATACAATAAGAATGAAAATGAAGCAGACAATTCTAGCCGGAATTATTGCTAGCATTCTGGTTGCCGGATTTGTTTTATATCCCCTTCTTGTGGGAAGTTCGCAATCTGCAAAGGCTATGAACGTAGAATTCACACCAAGCGGTGTAAATAAGCAGGTGGCACTCATTACAAACGAAACTGTTGTGCAAGTAGCTCCCGATAATGCGTTGCATCCTGGAGGAATCGAATACAACGCATATACCTTTAATGGAACTATTCCAGGGCCAGCTATTGCAATAGACCAAGGAGATAATCTTACCATAACTCTTCAGAATGATGGTAAACTTATCCATAGTGTCGACTTTCATGCAGGAATAGGAGATACTCATGTCAACTCTGGCCCTGTCGAACCAGGCCAATCACATACCTGGAGTCTTCAGGGGATTAACGGAGGAGCATTCATGTATCATTGTGCTGCAGATGCTCTTAATGGCGTCTGGGAACACATTGCTAATGGAATGTATGGTGTGATTGTAGTTCACCCACAGAATGAGGAGCCAGCAAAGGAGTTCTATGTGGCATTTGGTGAGCTCTATAACAGCGCTGACCAAGGTCTATTCAAAGGAACCAATGGAACAGTAGGTTCATTTGATATCACCAAGTTTGCTACGAATCAGCCTGATCTAGTCCTTACAAATGGAATGGCCCACAAATATGCACCGGCTGTAGGCAGTGTCTCAAAGCTAGAGCTCAATCCAAACGCAACTCTTTTCTATGCCAAACCAGGTGAATTAACGAGATGGTTCATTGTTGATGGAGGACCAAATGACGGAGTTGCATTCCACTTCATATCAGGACAGATGGACGTGAGAGATGGGTTTAATCAGCAAGCGAATAGCTATGGGACTGTTCTAATGAACGACGAGACATGGTGGGTACCACCGGGATCAGCCTCAGTATTCGAGACCATATTCCCTGAAGCAGGACCATATGTAGCAGTAGATCATTCTATGGTAGATGTCGTAAAGGGAGCAGCCTTCGTGGTACTAGCACAAGACAACTCAACTGCAACTGATATTCCTGAAGGGGCATGGGTTCCACCAAAAGGAAGTGAATATGTAGGCGGAAACCAGCAAGCCCAATGGGTTGCGGAATACGGTGGAGACGAAGCTAACCAAACAGCTACTAGTGGTAGCAACCAAACGGCTACCTAGGGAGGACCCATACCTTTCTTTTTTTGATCCTTAAGTTGACGATACGAGTTAGCATTTCATTTAATTGATCAATTAGTCGGATCATTCATTCTTCAATACAGCATGTGTGGGGTGTCCTATCGATTGACTCTACAGCTCTAAAAGAACGGAGTTAATTATTGGCTTCTTGTAAAGCGCTAAAGCAAATTGCCGAGCAGCTATTACAAGCTGAATCCTCTCTTTAAAGAAGTTGAATCAAGCAATTAGCCATTGCAGATCATTATCTTTGAGCTTGAAAATTGTTTACAGTGAACATAGCATATTATCCATCACGCACCAAGGAATTAACAATAATTGCTATCCTCACGTATAATCCGAGTCAATTTATTTATAATAAAATCCTTTCTTTTCATTAGGAAATATCACTTCCATGAATATATTTATATAATATACAAGATATTAGGGAATATCTGTAAAGTTTAACTAGTCGTTTGAAGTATATAATTTATATGTTGAGATTTGGTACGCAATCCATACTGTTAGACGGAGCCATATATGGCGCAATTGCGGGGGCCATTGCAACTTGGTCAATATCATCTATTCTTGCCTTAGTGGAGGCGAGTATGGGTTTGCCTATTGGGGCGTTCTATTCTATCATTGGAATTACGTTGGGAATGGATAATGTGGTAGCTGCTTCATATTTCGGATTTGGTCTTCATATCTTGATAGGAACTCTAATGGGAGCTCTTGTAGGCGCGGCAATCGTTCGATTGGTTTCGAATAGTCCATTTAACGGAATTTTAACAGGAATGGTAGCGGGGATAATAATTTGGTTAATCATATTTCTTCCTATCACTGCATTTCTTGTACAACCTTCTATTACTCAAATCGTCACATTATTGGCACTTACGACCAACTTTTCTATATCGACGACTGAGATCAACCAATTTATGCAAACTACCGCCTTGAGCTCTGTGCTTTTCCACCTAATTTGGGGGGCTTTGTTTGGTTTTATCATAAGCTCCCTTTTTAGAATCAAATCATATAGAAACACGAATTGGAAAACAAACTTAGAAAGCTATATGGCCAACAAAGAAGATCAACAGGCTTCAAGAATCAGATTTAGGGTCCTAGGCATCGGTGTCTTGGCAGGATTCTTGGCTTCTGCTTGTATTAGTGGCCTCATCCTCGTAGTAGAAAAAACGATTGATATCCCAGTAGGAACCTTTTATCTGGTACTAGTATCATCAATCACACAAACCCATCAAGAATCAGTGAATATGATCGTGGCTGGTCTACTCTTGCATTTGTTCACCGGTAGCATTATCGGTGCTATAATATCAATACCCTTTGCTCTAAGAGACCATAGAATCCTATCGACTATGCATAAATACGCTCCGATTTATGGACTCGTCTGCGGGGTGATAATTTGGGCATTTCTGTTTGTTCCGGTTACTTTTTGGGTGATTATGCCGCTTCTAGGCGATTTGGATCAAAATCAGCTTATTGTTCAACAGACTCCTGTAGGAACTGCAGCATCAATAACGGTAGGTGAACTTCTTTCGATAAATGATAAAATTCTAATCGGAGCACTAGTCTTTAACATGTTTTATGGATTAGTCGCTTCAATCATTGTTAAATCTATGACAGGAAAATTAGTGAGTCACCCAAATACTATTCAGGAGATCTCTATGTGATCCACTTTCGTTCCTTTCCTAGTCGTCCGAGAGCAATTTTCGATAATTGAGTGTATAGGATGGGACAATTATTGTAGAGAGGGGTATTTACAACATTTAGATTCGGGAAAAATCTGATAATGGAACGCATTCAAAAGATATCGAGTGTTTCTATCTGGAGTCTCG
>JAATVP010000232.1 GCA_014523625.1 Nitrososphaerales archaeon TH5896 | reverse complement strand
TGCACAGGTTTTCCATTTTATGGTTTGGCTTGGGCAAAAATAGATGGTATGTATCTATGGGATGGAAGTCTGTTAAGCAATACTCCACTAAGAGAGGTGATAGATGCATCACCAAAAAATCATAAACGAGTCTATATAGTCAATTTATTTCCAAAAATTCAAAGAGAACTTCCGACTAATATATTTGATATATGGCATAGGGCAAGGGATATCATACATACAGATAAAACTGATCATAATATCCATATGTCAAAGATAATATCGAGATATTTAACAGTCATGCGACAGATGCATGACCTCCTAAATAATGTTCAAATGGATGAAAGTATGAAAGGTACTCTTGTTCAAATAGAGAAGGAATATCATAAACTAGCGACTGATCGCGGAGCAATAATTGAAGAGATAACAAAGGTGGAAAGAAAAGAGGATGTGCGCTATATCTTCGAAGATGCTGATTTTTCACTTGCTACAATACAGAAGTTGATGAAGCAAGGCGAAGATGATGCTGAAAATGCTTTACAGGAGAAAAGTAAACAGCGATAAAACAGGTATCAAATATCCACAATAAATTAAAGTATCATGCCATAAAAAGATGTTACATCTAAATTCTCCCTGTCTCACTGGTAATATTTTAACACTTTCACGCTTGATTTTGATAACTTCTAACCACTAACAAAAAAAAGGGTGGTTGGTTGGGTTAACTGTCTAGTACTACATCATTTTGTAAGCAATACCAACATACTGGTTGGCCGTCTAATAGGCCTTGAAAAAGTAGGTGCTTTTCTTGTTTACAACCATAACACACTGTCATAGTGTCTTCGAATAGTTGGTTCCGGATCACACATATAATATATGAAGCAAATATTGAAGTATAGTTTTTAGGATCTTGCGGTAAGTTACACTTTTACGTGCATTGCGAGAACCCACGCCATAAACAACAGGCAAAGAATTCTGTGAAGATGTATCCCGGAGCAAAAGTAAGGGTCCCAAACACAATCACAAAGGTAGACCCCAAAATATTGCTGGGTTTCTGGCAATCTAAAAGATAATACTATCCCTTGCTGCTACGTCTGCAGTTTCCCAAGAAGATATAAAACGGGCAATGGATAGGAAGAATGAACTCGATAGATATTGTTCTTGTCAGAGGGATCAAATATGACTACATTTATGGATCTATCCAGGGAATAAGCAAAAAATCTACTACCAAACATTTATAATAAAATTCTAAACATACTTGCAAGGATCTGATTATGCTTCATGCGAATAACAAGCTGTACACTCTGACCTGCTTCATGTTTGTAATAGTGGTGGCTTCAGTAGGTGCTTTATCAGCTTACAGCACCTCCTCAAACCCAAGCACATTTCATAAGGGATCTACGCCTTATGGCGTACCTTATGAGGATTGGATGACAAAGTGGTGGCAATGGAACATGCAAATACCCAAAGAGCAACACCCACAAGTTAACCCCGATCTTAAAAAATGCCCAGTCGGGGAATCAGGATCTGTTTCTTTCTTAACCCAAATTCTACAGGGAAAATCAGAGTATAGCTGTACTATTCCGGCCGGACATGCTATAATGATCCCTATTTCGACTGGAGAATGCACTTCCGACGAAGCAAAGTCTGATATACCAGCAGATATGATGAAATGCGCTACTGAAGGCAATAAGTATCTCAGCTTTGATGCAACAGTTGATGGAGTACGTTTGAACGGTCTAGATCAAAACGATGCTAGAAGCAAAGTTTTCAATATTGCGGTACCTAAGGACAATTTCTTGGATCTGAAGCCGGGTGAATGGGAAGCTGTGACAGGAGGCTATTTTGCATTTCTAAAACCTCTTCCAATTGGCAATCATACAGTAAGTATTTCTGCTAGGGTCACTAATCCTATCGATCCATCTTACAACTATAATTATAATACACAGTATTTCTTGACGGTACAATAAGTAAACACCTTATTTATTATTACTACAGTGGTATTCTAATTACGGATTTCCGCCTTGAGATTTTTTCTTTTGGGTCTCTGCAAGAACTTCTTCGATATATTCTTTGATTTCTTCATCCGAAAGTGAACTCGAAACGCCAGTCTCTTCTGGCATGACATTTGAAAACTTTTTTGAAGTCGTCAGAACTTTGTCTATTATTCTATGATCCATCTCCGCTTCACCGATGCTTCCTATGAACCTAACCTCCAATTCAATTGACCTACGAATAGTAGCACGGAGTCTAGAGTCTTGAGAAACAGATACTGCAGACGCATAAAGTCCTATAAAAATTAGGTATGACGCTATTCCAAAATATGATGCTGATAATAGTCCAAGTGGAGGAAACGGCGCAGTTATCAAAGCCTGACCCTCGTATGATATCAACAATAACAAGAAACCGATTCCTGAAATGACTAAGTAACCCTTTACTTCTTGATTTTGCATCTTACGTGCGACTAGAATAAAAGCCAAGCCAAAAAACACACCGCCTATCGGTCTGCTCGCGTCCACCATTATGATGTAAACAAGATTAAAAAGCATGGGATCATCTGACACATAGGAGAGTAAAAAATTCAGTACTACCGGTTGGAATTGGCTTAGAAAATATAGTAGTGGTATGGACATTAATATCCAGTATTTCCATTTACCTATTTTTTTTCTATAGCTTTGTAACAAAAATACAGTACCCGTCCAAAGCAGTACAAATGCAATCGCAGAAGAAAGAGTATAGACGTACACAAATGATGAGTTTCCTATTTCTACATGTGTAAGAAAATCGCCATATGCTTTAGGGTAAATAATATCTGGTTGATAAAATAATTGATCTTGAAAATATACTACCCCAGCAATTGAGCTCGCCGAAATAAATAAAGTTGCAAGTAAATACACCAGTATGAGACGATTTGTGTTTGATTTAATCCATACAATGAACCGCCATGATAATAGAGCTGTCAGAACCGAGGCCGTCAAGAAACTGCTCATGATCACAGCAGTTATGAGAATTTTATGGTAGCTATGGATAAGCGAAACTTCCAATAAGACTACAACTAGTAATGCGATAATTCCAAGTTGAACTATTATTATCGCTTTGTTTATGAATCCTATGTACACGTGAGTATGAGAAAGAAAAGATTTTTCGACTTTATTACGAACAAAGCTTAAAATAATTAATTGGGAGGACATACACAAGATCCCCAGCCCTACAAAGATTGTGATCTCAAGACTTAAATCACGTGCACCTACAAAACCGGTTGTTCTGATAATTCCAGCCTCGACTAATACAGCAATTATTGTTACAGATACAACTACAAAGACTACCCGATCAGAGGACAACCATTTGTGGAGGTGTACATGGTGCCCCTCTGCATTAGTCATTGCAAAAAATTCATGGGGGCTATAGATAAGTTTAACCTATTCAACTTTTCGTTCGGAGTCAAGAACGCCTATGCTGCTTATTACCAATAATTCTATTTCTGCCAGGCTACTAAATAGACTACATGACTGCTCATTGTCTGTAATTATTTAAGAACTGACTCATCTTTCATTCCTTCTCTATCACCAGATAATTATTTCACTTTCCTCGTTAAATCTTAAGGTAATTCCATTGTTGTTTGTCATGACGGTCATGCTCGGCACTTTGTTGCTTTCAAACTAGTAACATAGAGCAATATCTCTCATGATTTCAATGTTTACATATCTATATGCCGGTGCCTTTTCTATAGACCAGGGTCGTAGAGCTCGATCCACCGGTTACTATGAAGAACGACGTATTGATGAAATTATGCCTCAGATAATAAATTGTATTTATCTGCAATTCAGTGTCTACTGCATTTTTAGTACTAGATTGGTACATTTCTATCAATTCAAGCCAAGGTGAAATCGAAGAGCATTTTTAACTGAAATCACGCGCAAAATTTGGGTTGAATTTCTATCTTTCTCAATATGTCGCTCTCGCCAAGTCCTCTTCCTTTTGACATTCATTGAAAGGTCTGTAGCTCTCGTAAATTCAAAATCTGTACATTATTGCATCTAAACACCACAAATAATACAATTCATACCTATTTGTCTATGATATCTAGATTATTTTAACGCATTCGAACCAAGGCTGAAATTTATTAGTCATAATTACGTATTAATATATATAGAAATGCAAGCAAGAGTTGTTCACGATAAAATTTCAACTATTAATCCTGCGACAGGAGAGGTAATTCATTCGTATGAGACTACTGATTTAGAACAAATATCCCGTATTGTCAGTAATGCTAGAACTGTGTTTGCAAAGTGGAAAAAGAAAGACGTAGTGCAACGTTGTGATTACATTAGAAGTTTGATGAAGGTATTGGATAAGAACAAAGATCAGTATTCCAAGACTATCACACAAGAAATGGGAAAACCCATAGTTCAATCATTTGCAGAAATCGAAAAGTGCATATGGTTATGTGAGTATTATTGTGAAAACGCTGAATCGTTCCTTCAAGACCAAATAATACCAACCGAATTTCGCAAGAGCTTTGTTTCATTTGAACCTCTCGGAATAGTGGTAGGTATTATGCCATGGAACTTTCCATTTTGGCAGGCTATGCGATTTATAGTACCAACTTTAATTGCAGGAAATGTAGCAATTCTAAAACATTCTAGCGTATGTATAGGCTCGTCACTAAATATCAGAGATTCATTAACTGCTGCAGGATTTCCTGAAAACGTCTTTCAAATAGTCATCGGTGATTACAGGGCAGGTGAAGCTCTTGTTCAGTCTAAGATTGATGCAGTTTCAGTGACGGGAAGTGTTAGTACCGGAAAAAGAGTCGCAGGGCTTGCAGCCAGAGATTTAAAAAAATTTGTATTAGAATTAGGAGGAAGCGACCCTTTTATTGTCTTAGAAGATGCTGATCTAAATCATACCGTACCTCAGGCGGTTCACTCGAGATTGTTAAATACTGGTCAAAGTTGTATTGCGGCAAAAAGGTTTATAGTAATGAAGGAAATAGCAGATAAATTCACAAAATTATTTGTACAGAATGTTAAAGAGGAAATAGTAGGAGACCCCATGGATAAGAAAACCACCGTAGGACCATTGGTTAGAGACAGTCAAAGGCAAGCACTAATCAAACAAGTAGATGACTCGAAGCTAAAACAGGCAGAAATCTTGTTAGGTGGTAACATAATCGATGGTAGCGGTTATTATTATGAACCAACTGTAATATCTAACGTAAATCATGAAATGGATATCTTGAGAGAAGAAGTATTCGGTCCGGCTGCGCCTATCGTTATAGTGAAAAATGAAGCTGAAGCCATCATGGAGGCAAACAATTCGGAATTTGGATTAGGAGCTAGTATATGGACCAGTAGTTCTGAAAGAGGACTTAGGCTTGCTCGAGAGATTCAAACTGGAGTTGTCAAGATAAATGAAATGGTAAGGTCTGATCCTAGATTGCCGTTTGGTGGAGTAAAATATTCTGGTATTGGAAGAGAGTTGTCAGAATTTGGCATAAGGGAATTCGTCAATGTGAAGTCGATTGCAGTAAAAGACATTACAACCAAATTACTTGTGGAGTGAGAAATACAATATTCTGGCTAGTAAGAAAAAATGCACAAACTAATAATACATCGCGGATATCAAAGGATTTAGATTTAAGTCATCTGATCAAATCTAAGTATCCCGATATTTCAATTCTTAATAGTAATAGACTTCAGATTCTCTTCAGTGAGGCGATTGAATGATGTCTACTATAGAGAATTACAAGAAATTGGATACTCACAAGCTAGAAGAATTTGAGGCTCTTGGCGAAAAGCTCAACGACATATACATCAATATTTTAGAACGTGCACAAAAAGCACATGATAAGTTTCACTTTACAGCAGAAGAAAATAAAAACGATCAGATACGCAGCCTTGACAATCTTTTGTGCTATTTAGTATTAAGAGAACAGAATTTATCAGCTTTACAAATAAGATTATCTGAAGAGGGTCTTGCTTCTTTAGCGATGTCGGAAAGTAATGTACTATTTAGCATCGAACAGGTTCTCAAACATTTTGAAATCAAACCAGTTACTACTAGTAGCTTACATAAGATCGATCCTCAGAGTGGAAGATTGCTCATGACATTGCGTAGTAGATTAATGTTTGGTTCGATGCCTAAAGAAAGAAATACTCACATTATGGTAACACTCGACTCTTCTGATATCTATCAGAATGAATTGATAGAACAACTACTAGAAAATGGGATGGATATTGCTCGAATAAACTGCGCTCATAACACAGTCAGGGAATGGAAATTACTAGTTGAAACCTTACGCGGTGTAGAAGAACAATTACTCCAAAATGGAAAAATGGTTGAAGGACGAAGATGTATGATCTTGATGGATTTGGGAGGCCCAAAAATTCGGACTGGCCCTATGGAGCTTAAAGTCCGACCGTTACAAATTTCTTCCCCTAAAGACATTCACGGTCGTCCTATGCGTCTTGTAGAAGGATTCTTAGACAGCGAGGCGAGTGAGACAGAAGTATTGAATTTAGAAAGAGCAACCTCGTCTAGTTTTGTTATAGCGATTTCAAAGATCAATTATGGTGGGCTAGGAGGCCTAAGGATAGGTCAAAAAATAACATTCAAGGATGCACGAGATGGACGTCCACGTAATCTCACAGTACTTGAACGAATCAGTCCTACTAAAGTAAGGATAGGACTGGAACACACGGCTTTTCTAAAAGAGGGTATAAAATTGGAATGTCAAATAAATGATTCAGACAATGATCGTAGGTGTTCGTTTACCGTCGGAGTTACTAAACCTCAACCGATTGAGATAAGTGTAGAAGCTGGGAATCTCCTCCGCCTATATAGAGATACAAGGTTAGGTCACGGCGGTGACAGCAACCACTTTAGTGATGATCCTGCAGGTATCAGTTGCACGTATCCGCACATCCTTGATCAAGTTAAGGTTGGTCATAGAGTATTTATAGACGACGGAAAAATCGAAGCAGTTGTAAGGTCATCAAAGAAAGAGTATCTTGAATTAGAGATCGTATCGCCTCATGGTATTATAGCCAAAATCAAATCCAACAAGGGTATGAACTTTCCAGATTCTGGTATTAAAACGCCGGCGTTAACACTAGAGGATATCAAGAATTTGGACTTCATAGTTGAGAATGCAGATATGGTGGGACTAAGTTTTGTACATGGACCGCATGATATCTATGATCTGCACAAAGAATTAACGAAACGAAATCGTGCAGATATGGGTATAGTTGCAAAGATCGAAACCTCAGATTCAGTTCATAATTTGGCTAGGACACTTATTGCTGGACTTGACTTGCCAAAATTTGCAGTTTTAATCGCAAGGGGCGATTTGGCCGTTGAGGTGGGGTTTGAGAATTTGGCATTCATTCAAGAAGATATCCTCTGTTTATGTGAAGCTGCACATATCCCTGTTATTTTGGCAACACAGATACTAGAAAGTCTAACAGAAAGTGGCCTTCGAAGTCGCCCAGAAATAGCAGACGCGCTAATAATGGGACGGCGCGCAGAATGTGTGATGTTAAGCAATGGTCCAAACATACTTGAAGCGGTCAGAACCTTGGCCCGATTATTGAGTAGTGGCGAACGATATCTGATAAAGTATCAACTATTTAGGATGTTTACTAAGCAGTACGGTGTTTTTGATGATGAAGACATGGAATGAATCTCTTTGAATGTGTCTTATCCTCTAATTTGGTATAGAGTCTCAATTCAGCCTGAATCGGCTTAATTCTTCTATACAGGTTTCTGAGATGCAGAGGTATTCGGAAGAGTGACATCACGTATGCGTTTTCTGTTTCGCGCTAACCGTCGAGCAAATGGAACCAACCACCGTCACCAAGTGCTCGACCGGCCTTAGAGTTAGATAGATTCCAACTAATCAAGCGGTCCATATGAACCTTCACAGTTACATCGTCACCTTTTGAGAGGTAGGAAGCTACACTGGGATCCTTTAGTGCATCTGGTGTCACATATTTCAAATGAATGCAGCGGTTGACCCTCCGCGCTTCTTCTCCTTCAACGAGATCTACCTGACCCCTGATAAGGACTCCTTTTAGATTCAGTCCGGCCTTCGAGATGTCAATCATCACAGAAGCACGGGGACTCGCCCGCAAATTCCTGTACTTATGTGTATGGTGTGAGTTCGGAATGCAGATGTCGTTGCCCATACGCAGGAACCACATGGGAAGAAGATGAATACCTCCATCTTCAACGATTGTTGCCAAGTTCGCGATGAGTGTCTTCGAAAGGAGATCATCGATCTCGGTAGAGCTAAGAGCTGGCGGCTTGTTTTCTGCCGCATCAGGTGAATGGTTTGTCATATTCTTTTCCTCCTTTTCCTACTCATAGAGTCACCACATTTTCAGTAGCTGCATAACATCTACCTTGCACAATAATATATATTCTTATTTTATGCACAATTACATTAAAGGATATCTTAAGGTGGTATTATAATGTGCTATTGCAAGAGACTGTCCGCCACTGGCCAGGAAAGATATTAACGTTTAAAGATAGTAGAACTAAAATTCGACATTATAACCATTTATAGTTTGAAAAACCTTTCTAGAAAATCGAGCAATGATTACGTATTGCGAATTACTTGTGGTAGTACTGACGATTACATTCACACAAGTCTAGCTGGTAAATTAGGGCCGTTACCTCGGTGAAAGTTCGTCACTACTACTACCACCACCACAATCCATCAGAATACCCCATAGTGTACGTACTGAAGGATTGATATACTTCAAACGTATTAAATAATTTAATACGTCTACTGTAACTATCGTTAAAAACCTAGATCTAAAGCTAGTTTATATATTTAGTTAAGAGTATTATTCAGGAGGAAGAAGTCCTAAATTGGATGCTTATTTGGAAGAAGAGCTCTACGACACTCTTGTGTATTGTATCCAAAATCCCGAAGCTGTTGATCTAGAAACTAAAAGAAAAAGGGCAGAAGAAATTGGAAAAGAGCTATTTTCTGACGGAGGAGTAGATGCTATGGAGAATATGTTTTATTCAATAGAATTTAGAGTTAAAGATGAAATAGGCCAAGATGCTAAACCGTATCGTTCGTGGTGGAACGGGATAAGTAATGAATGGAAATATTGAGGCTTCGTCTATAACTTTTTTTTATACAACAAGGCGAGATAGTTCTGGAAAGGAAAAGGAATCTATTTGAACACAAGCTGACATTCTCGCTGTCTTTGCTCTATTTCCCGCTGGATCCAACACTTTTCAACGTTGGATGGTGAATGGATGTATAAGTTAAAAACCGGTCTAGCATGACATGGTTCGTAGCTGTCAAGAAGTTTCGTTATCTATCTTTAATATCTAGGCATTGACTCTAACGATTAAATAGATTAAACCAAATAGATATAGCAAGTTTTACCTCGATATGAAAGATGGAAGAATGACTAACTTGGTATTTGATATGCATGGATCAGGCTTTAGATCTGCGATAATTTTTGTCCTATTTTTTATTATTACTTGTGCATTAATATACCCGGAGTCTGCTAATGCCGACGGTCTATTTCAGGAACAACTTTCAGCTTCATTTGGTGATAGAACAACAGATCTAATAATAAAGATGATGCCTCCAGTCGTTACAACTGAAACATTAGAGAACCAAGGTCAAAATCCAATCATTCAGTTTAAGCTATATGATCCGGCTACCAAAGAGGGATTCAAACATGTAACCTATTATATTACAATTGAGAAGGATGGCAAAAAGCTGCTTTCTGACTGGTTTCATGATCATAAGGGAGATTTGAAGATAGAGATGAAACCAAGTGATGCAGAGAGTATAACAGTTTATGGGGAGCCAGATCCTATTCTACAGGCATTCACAGGAACCGACAGAAATCCGGTAGTCGCAACGGGTCCCATATTCTCTGAGGGGGGTTTGTATCATTTTATAGTAAGAGTAATAACAATTGATTACGATAGGTCATTTATTCCGGATGATAAACAGCCAGAATATGATGGGTGGCTAAGTATAGGAGCTGTAGAGAATCGGCAGGTAACAGTGGGTAATAATATCAGTGAGAATCCAATCCCAGTTTAGATTATCTCATATTATGATGAACTGGAAGATTTCAATTTTGATCCAAATACAAAGGAAATGCAATTTACCA
>JAATVP010000231.1 GCA_014523625.1 Nitrososphaerales archaeon TH5896 | reverse complement strand
TGCCTTTTGATTGGAATGTAACAAGATTAGAAGCCAACAAGGTAATGGTACATCAAGAGGTCAATCTCCCGAAACCATCCGAGCTTTCCTTTGGATCGTACGTTGGTACCATAAATGGTATGAATGTTACAAAAAACCTAATGTTAGATCCTACCAATAGAACGAAAGATGTAGTTCACTTTATGATACCAAAACCAGTCGTAATGGAGATTGCCCAACAAGTCACCAAAAGTGGACAAGCAGAAGATGGATTAATGAAATTTACTCTGAGGCCTTCAGTTTAATTGGGCACTCTTTTTCCCTCGTGATGGATATGGCAAGAGAAGTGCATCTGCCCAAAGTACGTATTTTTTAATCAAAAAAACCTATAATACGGAAACGAGGGTTGACATTTGCAAACGATCCCTAAAAGAAGATATCTCAACGGCATAGCAAGGCTTACCCTTGAAGAATGTAATGGATGAGCTATGAGCTACCTCTTCTTTATGGATTTCACACCGCCACACATCATATAATATTAATGATTAGTTGAGAAAATTCTATCGAAGATTGGAATAGACTACCATTTAGAAGCTCATACGTAACCCGACTAGAGCATTCTCCTCAGGGGAGGCGTTCCAATACCCATATCTTGCGCTGATCTTTGCGAAGTGCGAAAGGTCTTCGGGCTTCACAGGCGTTTGGCTGTCCGATTCTTGTCTTCCCACCTCTTGAAAGAATTCTCCGAGCTTTTTGGTGGTAATAATGAGAACGAGAGTAGGTATGCTGGATACGTTGCGCCAAGCGTGCCGTGCATTGGATGGCACATGGATGTAATCGCCCGCTTTCGCTCCGATCCATTTGTAGTCCTTTCTGTTGTCTTCCTTCAACGCCTCTACCTCGCCAGAGATAACGAGAAAATCCTCTGTATCGGCGTGAGAGTGAAGTGGAACAGAAACACCCGGCGGGATCGTGCCCTTGAGCACACAGAAATCACTGTGTGCATCCTGGGGCGATGTCAAAAATTCCACAGTTGGTCCGAAAAGATCGATGACTATACCGGTGCTAGGATTCTTATCAAGACTCCTATGATTCTCTCCTTTCTATTTCTCCAAAAGTGTTTCCTTGTTATTAAATCAATCTTCACCAATTCTATACTTGAAAATCTTTTATGTTTTAAGAAATATTAGAAAAATATCTCGGATGCAGATGATAATTCTGGTAGTGTCTAATTATAAACTACAATGGTTTGGATAGATGTTATTGACAAGATTATCCTAGATCTTTTAGGAAGAGATAGTACTGCATCTGCAACCCGTTAACTTAACTGGACCTCTGCAAAGAAATAGACATCACTTAGTACTTTCCAATATATGCCATGTTGTATCCATGATACTGTTTACTGAATTCCAAATGGCTTCGTTAAGCGTTAATGGAGGAAGCACACTCAATTTCTCGACCGTGGAGCTACTATCGGAATATATATCCCACACATCAATCCGTACTGTTTGATACGGTTGCTTAGCATCAACTAGCGCCTTAAATACCGTCCCAGAATCTTTTACACAGTCTTCTGTCTTCTCCCCCTCACCCTTTGAAAATGTGATTTTGCAGTCTCTAATGGGTGCCTCTGATGTGATATTTACTTTTAAAACATTTTTCCCTTCTCTTAATACATTTGTCAATATTTCAACATTCGGCGGCTGGTACCCTTTTGAAAATTCTTTTATTCGAAATTTGTTATCTTCATTATTAGGATTAGGGGCCGGCAGAGGGAGAAGTTGAGCGCTGGCGAATGTAATGCCGCTCGAAATCATCACAATAATGCAAATAGTGGCCCAAAACCAAACTCTGGTGGAAACAAGTATAGATCCTGGACTATCCACGGTACTACTATATCCTTGAAGAGGTTTAAACGTAGACCCTGATCTCAGAAGTAGGGCCTCATGGAACTCTATCATTTCATTTAGGGGGAAGGAAATAGACAGCTAGAGGTAGTCTAAATAGACGACATGGAGAGTCGGAAGAGGTATGATGACGCAATTCACTATGGAGATTAGGGCCAAGGTCCATAATGTAATATCCGAAAGCCACCAAATATTCAGAATTTGTCATACATTATTTTTGGAACGTCTAGGGTTATACAATTTTCTAACGAGAAGACCACAATGATATATTTATCGAGATTTTTACACAGAGAGTGGAAAATGATGCTTATACACATATCTATTCGTAAGAAAGGTAGAGTACCGGGACCATTGAGAAGCCTGTTTGGTAAACTTGCATGTTATGCGGTAGAACATTACTTCGAGATGACAATTCTAATTATGTCAAGGTCATATAGGCAAATTTAGGTGACAATTCATTTTGACAGGTTAGGTCCGAGCTGGACAAGAGATTTTGTCGCCATTGTAACTCTGTGTCCTGTAGTCCAAAATTGATAGCGTAATCTATTATACACGGTCTCAGGCTCGATATATTTTTGACCTTATCTGCAAGCTTCATCTGAGCGCGTATATTCCGTTGGTTCTTCTTATGAGAGAACAACACTGAGAGATAATCCTCTTTCCCGGATCGACTCTCCTTTATTCTCTGATTTCTTTCACATAACATAGGAGCTATAAGTGATCGGTAATGCTCTTCCTTCTCCTTTAGCTTCTGGATGTAGCTTCCTATTTCGCCATAGTTTTTTAGCTTCACAGATCTAAGAGCATCACACTGCGCAAAGCCATAATAAACATCCCTTGCAGGCCAGACTATGAACAGAGGGATATTTCCTTGCGAGAATTGCTTGAACAATCGGTTACCAAATAGTACATATCGCATTCCATCCCTTCCTGATACATATGTCGAAATGCCCAGTTCGGTAGAAAGCAAAAGAACGATTGGAATAGATCTAGGTGAGAGGTTACTTACTACTTGCGCATCGGGACTATTTATTCCTCCTCCTTCATCTACGACTAATTCTGCTATGAGATGCTTCTTGCATCCCAGGCAGTCTCCTTCCAATACGAAAACTTCTTGGTGCGCGCCATAGCTTCTGATTCGTTTATTTGAAATCTTTGTGGCGGATTTGCTTCCGCATTTGCAATGAAGCCAGAGTGGGCTATTAAGATATGAGCTGTTACTAACGCCACTAGGAATACCCCTTTTCATGAAAACTTGATCGGCCTCTCTAAGTGTTTTCGAATAGCTATCGTAATTTCTGAGCAGATTGGCATAACCTTTTACGAACACTTGGGAGAGATCAGTTAACCTAATGAACAAAGTATCATACTGCCAGAGCCTGTTTACAATTTTGGACATGAAAAAGGAATTAAAGTCAGAATACGTATTCGCTATTGAGTATGATTCTTCAACTATCTTCCAAAGAGATTCTAGATTAGACATTAAAGTTGATCTCATGTTCTGCAGATCGAATGCTGTCGAGATATATGGCTCGAATATGAAACTCTTTTTTATCCATGAGAATAATTGGATTCTCCAATTTTCCAAGATCGATCTATTAGGAAGTGGCATCTTGCAGACCATTTGCCAACGCTTAGATTTATCTACAGGCAGCCTTAGCTGCATGATTCCATTATTGTGTTTGATACTAGGTAGCTGAGCAACACGTATCCAGTTTTCATCAGCAAAATCGTGATCTATAATAACAAATAAGTTAATCATCTTTAACTTACTGTGACCGCGCTCAGGATTTAGTATTAGCTCCTTTAAGGTCTGAAGTAAGACAATCTTTTTAAATATTCCACTATATGCAAAGAGGTTAGGTTGATGAGTTGAAACCAGAATCTTTGTGGATGGATCCTTTAAATCGTTAGTGGCACAATCAACCGCCTTAGTTAAGGTATCTGCTTCTCTATGAAATTTAATAATAGGCTCTAACATCTTCTGCCTATTGCTGAGTATGTATCCTTCAAAAGTATAATCGGCGAAATCATTCATCATCTTATCATATGCCTGCATCAAAGTGCAGGGAATATTAGATAAGAAATCAATGATTAATGGATCTTTTGCATTTTGAAGGGCAGGAAATAAGTACATGCACTAGATATTAATTTAATACTGTTTGAATATCCTTGTTTGATCAGGTGTCGAATCCACGATTTCTAAGGAAGGCAAGATCTCCTGTATATCGTCTGTTAAAGGGTTCGATACAGGCTCATGATCGCGTTCAATAGTGGTTGTATTTGCTAGCTTCATACTATTGTCAAGTGAAATTTTCATCACTTCAAATGCTTCGACATGATTTACGCTCTCAATTTCCTTATTTTCTTTCGTAGAATTCATTCTACTCTGCAGCGCTCTATAGGCAGAAAGACCCATTATTGCAGTGGAAGTGAGATAAACTTTATCTTTCTGAGATTGAAATAAGCTTATCAAAGAGATCTTTTTTTCTATAACGTCGCTTATATCATGAAATACCTGTGGCTTGAAATCTCTGGACAATGGGATTTCATAGGAGAGTATGTTGTGTGCAAACCTACCTGCTTCTACGGTGGCAGCAGCCGCTGCTCTATGGTCGTGATGAGTATCAGATAAAGAGTGCGTCAATACGAGATCCGCCTGGGTCATTTCGATTACTCTTTCAATATGATTTATCAAATCGCTGTTTACAGCGAGATGAGTATCTTGAAAACTATCAATCAACAGTTTTCTTGCTCCTATGACTCTAGCAGATTGAGCTTCTTCATTAATCCTACTGTAAGGCTCACCCGATGCCTCACCACGTGTTAAGGTATACATATAGACATCATGTCCGTTTCTAACTGCCTGTAAGATTAAGCCGCCGCATCCCAATTCAATATCATCCGGATGAGATCCTACAGCTAGAATTATCACGACAGTAATTTTCAACTGTTATAGATAAATGATGTCATGAACAATTTTTCACATGTTTCAAATTTTTGGGAAATAAAATGCCTTTTTCTTATATCAATTATTACAGTGTCAATTACATTATTTGGATCAAAAATATTATCTATTAACCTTCAAAGCTGCTTAATTGATCCTAATACTATAGAAATGTCATTAATTACGTAATCAACACATAACTAGGTGAATCATGCAAATATTTTGCATCAGGATGGAAATCGACATTGGATAAGGGAAAAAATATTATAAGTCGTAGATAATCTCATATACATCATTTTATGCTTCAATAGTTATTGATTTGAATAACAGAGTAGAGGAAGTGCATCTAATCACAATTGCAGGGAATAGACCAGAAATAATAAAAGTATCTCAATTGGTCAAGTCTCTTAATAAAACTTACAGAAATAATTTTGTCTATACAGGGCAACATTTTTCGGCTAACATGAAGGATATTTTCACTGACGAGCTAAATATCACGTTCGATTATGATCTAAGATCTAACACTTCAGATATTCTGGTATTGAGAGAAAATATTCGTGGATTGTTACAACAGATCCAACCTACTCACGTTCTCGTCTATGGGGACACTAATTCAACGGTGGCTGGAGCGCTGGCAGCTAAAGATTGTGGATGCAGATTATTTCACATTGAGGCTGGGTTGAGGTGTTTTGATCTTTCAAAGCCAGAAGAAAGAAATAGAATACAGGTAGATGCGCTATCTGACTACTATCTTGTTCCTACAGAGCTTAGTAAATTATTCTTAAAATTTGAGGGTGTACCAGAGGAAAGGATCTTTGTTACGGGTAACCTGGTCTCCGATGTATGTAGGAAACTTTATCAAGAAATAAAGGACAAGAAAAGGAGATCTGATATTCCTGCAGAATATGTTCTCTTGACACTGCATAGACCAGCTCTTGTTGACAATGAGGACATGTTAAAGATACTTTCAAGATTTCTATCTAACGTAGAGCACAAGATACTTTTTCCAATCCATCCAAGGACAAAGAGTAGCTTGGAGAAGTATGGGATAACTCTTCCTGATAACGTCAGGGTAATTGATGCAGTGGGCTATTCCGAATTTCTTTCTCTACTTAAGGATGCCATGATTGTGTTGACTGACTCTGGGGGGGTACAGGAAGAATCCATCATTCTTAAGAGGCCATGTGTTACTCTAAATAATACAACTGAAAGACAGGAAACGATCCTTCTAAAGGCAAATAGACTGTATCATCCTCTTGATGGTGCTGGACAGCAATGTTCCATAAACGAAGTGATTAGAGAAATGCTTAATGTGAAAATAAGCGTTAATCCATACGGAGAAGATGTCACTAACAGGGCCTATAAAGTTATAAGTAGTATCATCGAGTAGCGATCTACGATAATGCTCACAGCAAGATCTGTCATTCATGTTAAATGCTTGTATGCCTACTACATAGAATTGCTTGGTCGAAGATGGATTAGAAATGAGATGGACGTTGAATGGTGAACTGGGTAGTAAGTTAAGTCTGTTCGTCACTTGAAAATTGAGAATAGCTAAAAATGAGAATATCAAATGCTGTCTGTACAATAAAAAGTAACAACTATACAATATCTTGTGTTATATCATTCGTAGCAGTAATATCATTCTTGATTATTGTTGAGGGAAACAATTATGATCGCCATATAGGGTTGAAGGCGACCAGTGCCAACACTGATGATATCGGTAACGGTAGTAAGGTTGATTCTGAGAATGCACGGCAACTAGATCGATTTGGGGTTAAAAAGATATATGAAACAAAGAGTGGAGGCAGAGAATGGTATGTGAATATGGATGATCCATACACAGATCCTTGGTTTATTTTAGGAGATGTTGAACTAGAAAAGCAACAAGATGGATCTTGGAGATTGGGAGGCATAAATATTTCTCAGCAATTTAACGATAAATACCACATTTTATTAGAGGTAATTACTCCACCTTCGCAGGAGGAATGGAGAGACGTTGAAATTACCGGCTACGCCCGTATTATAGCTGCATCAGAAGATGAGGACGAAGTTGGTCTACAATGGTATGCAAGGGGTGGGCATCACACTGATGAAGCTCCATGCGAAGGTACATCCCTAAAGGGAAGGTTATTAGTAGATGGAACTGCAAATTGGAAAAAAGAGATATGGCATAGTGGAGGATATACTGATAGTAGTGAGACGATGCAAGCCACAAGTCAACCACTTATTGGCAGATGGATTGGATGGAAGGTTATTATGTATAATATTGAAAATAATACAGCGGTTAAAATGGAATCTTATATAGATAACGAGAATAATAATACCTGGTCACAAGTAACAGACCTAATTGATGACGGCGGATGGTTCGCGGCTTCATGGGATGAAGAGTTCTATTCTGCGGATTGTGGTATCGCAAAAGACCATATCATCACAAATTCCGGACCTGTGGCATCTTTCAGATCTGATGGAATAGTATGGGATTTTAGAGACCTGAGTATAAGGGAGATTCAGCCACCACTACCTGATAAATGAGGAGTAGATTTTAATCAAATGGCATGGCTTAAATTGATAGAGATATAGAGATGTGAATGTCAAAGGCAAAAAAACATAAATTGTCAGAATATTAGACAATTTACCGATCGAGATATAGTACAGATTTTATTATCTATCGTGGAACAGAATCATTAAATTCTTAAAAGACTACCTATGAATTACACACCAGCTACTACTGATACTATTCACAGTAAAATTTTCTTTTAAATTTTTTGCTCATCAGACTACTATCAGGCTTGTAATTCCTTTATTCCTTAAGATTGAAGGATATAAAACCCATTGATAGATGATCCGGCAGAATTCTAAATTTTACGTAAATAGATGTTTGTCTATCATAAAATAGCATGAGCCATCTATTCCGCGGATATAGCATCGTACCAAAGAAGCATATCTGCTCAATACTTTTAATCTCGCTGATCCTTTCTTCACTTGTAGTAGTTTCATATTCAAATAAGGTTATGGCTCTTGAACCACCTTACTTGAATGAGGATTACAAAGCTAACTATGAAGGGGCAAATATCCCTTTGGTGATTCCTATTGAAGGAGGTACGAGCACTGATCCCGCTAACTTAGACCCACAATTGGAAAAAGATACTAAAGATGTTTCAACCCTACAAGGCGGCAGCCAGGGATCTAACTCCCTTGAGTCTCTAGTAACATGCAGCAAGCTTCCTGTCTCATCAGCTATAGCGAACGGTAACGACGGGAATGTTCCGTCGAACGTTCTAGATAATAATCTTAATACCAGATGGTCCAACCTGGGAACAGGTTCATGGATTCAACTCGACCTTGGCTCAATACAGAGTATATGTAGTGTCGATATTGTTTGGTATCGTGGTGATGTACGGCAAAATAATTTTGTTATCTCGGTATCAAATGATGGTACTACCTTCACTAATAAACTCTCTGATACTAGTAGTCTTGGTTCATCTGCTCAGAAATATACCTTGCCAGGAGGTACTGAAGGAAGATACGTACGAATTACCGTAAATGGTAATACTGAGAATGATTGGGCAAGTATTACGGAAATCTCTGTCTTCGGTAGTGCTAGTAGTGGCGGTGGTGGAGGTGGAAACGGAGGCAATGTAGTTGGCATTCTCTTACACAAATGGCAAACCTCAGCTGGTAGCAGCACATGGTCGTCTTACTCTTCACTTGGTGGTAATATAGCCCCTGATACCGATTTGGCTGTCGCCATGAATAGTGATGGTAGGCTGCAGGTGTTTGTTGTAGGTACAAATAATCAGTTATTTTATAAGACCCAGACTGCATCAGGTAGTAACACTTGGACTGGATGGACATCCCTAGGTGGAGGAGTAAAAGCAGATACGAGTCCAGCTGTAGCAAGGAATAACGATGGTAGGCTGCAGGTATTTGTTGTAGGTACTAACAGTCAGCTATACTACAAGACACAGTCCTCCCCTAACAGCAATATCTGGTCTTCATCATGGACCTCTCTTGGTGGTGGATTGAGGGCCAGTACGGATCCAATAGCGATGGCTAACGATGATGGTCGGCTGCAGGTATTTGTTGTAGGTACAAATAACGTCGTATACTACAAGACTCAAACGTCACCTAATAGTGCAACCTGGTCCTCATCATGGACATCCCTAGGTGGAGGAGTAAAAGCAGATACGAGTCCAGCTGTAGCAAGGAATCACGATGGTAGGCTGCAGGTGTTCTTAGTGGGGACAAATAACCAATTACAGTACCGAGCGCAGACCTCACCTAATAGTAACACATGGTCTTCATCATGGACATCGCTGAGCGGTACCCTGAGAGGAGGCACAGATCCTGCAGTTATTGCGAACAGTGATGGTAGGCTGCAGGTATTTGTGATCGGTACTAACAACGCTGTATACTACAAAGCACAGTCCTCTCCTGGCAGCAGCACATGGTCTTCATCATGGACATCTCTTGGCGGAGGAGTAAAGGCAGATACCGGACCAGCCGCTGCAAGGAATACTGATGGCACGTTACAGGCCATTGTCATAGGTACTAACAGTGCTCTATACTACAAGACACAGTCTCCACCTAACAGTGCAATCTGGTCCTCATCATGGACATCCCTTAGTGGAATTCTAAGGGACAATAGCGATCCTGCAGTAGTGCCTAATTCTGATGGAAGGATGGAAGGGTTTGTGATTACACCTGTAGGATCCTCCAATCAAAGACCCTCGGCAGATTCAAAATCTGTTTCGACCAACATCAACACACCTGTTGAGATTACTCTTAGTGGCCAAGATCCTGAAAATTCTCCCCTAACCTTTAGCTTAGTTACCCCACCATCTCATGGACAGTTATCCCCACTACCACTCCAAAGTATGGTGGTCTATACACCCACTTCTGGGTTCGCCGGTTCGGACAGTTTCACATACGTTGCAAAAGATAGCCAAGGTGCGACGAGCACAACTCCGGCGACCGTATCCATCTCAGTTTCAAGCGGCGGCGGAGGATTAGATCCAAATGGAGCAAAGACAATCTATAAAACAGTAGGCCAGTATCGCACAGACTTCAGCGATCCAAATCCATCTGATTCAATGAGATGGTCAGTAGAAGATGTTCCGCCAAATATTGAAATGACAGGCTATTTCAAGGGAGGCGGTTCTAATACTATTGATATGAAATTGCATGGAGGTTTTCATAATAGACCTGATGATAGAGAGGGCGCATGTACCTATATTATAACTATTCCTCTTGAAGGAGGAGATACATACCTGAGGACTGAATGCCCACATCCTGTCTATAAAGATTGTACTTCTCGTTCAGGTGCTGCAGAAGCTAACTCCTTGGGAAATGA
>JAATVP010000230.1 GCA_014523625.1 Nitrososphaerales archaeon TH5896 | reverse complement strand
GACTGCCAGAATGGCAATATTCAGTTTTGAAAGTCTTGCGCCTATCATAAACTAAAATAGCCTCCTAAAGTAGTCATTTAGAATAAATCATAATGCATGAACGACTTTTATACTTGTCAGAATGGCCTGTGATTCGGTGATTCGTCCACATTATCGACGATCTAGTACTATCAACTAGAATAGTCTCAACGACTTTTCGAGACATTTGAATTAACCTGATTCATGTTTCTTATGATAATATTTATTTTCGAGCATATTCACATTAATTCTTTTTTATGAAATGAATCAAGATATAGATTTATTTTCAACTATGCATATTCGACAATGAAAAAATGACAGATGAAATATTCATGTATGGCATTGCAGCTGGCGCGTTTGCCGTTCTAGCGGGAATATTATTCGGTTCAAGGGGTAAACGTAAGGCTGAAGAGAGAAAATTAACAGCTGATTCAACTGGATCATCAGAATCAGGAAGAACAGGAGCTATATAGTTAGTACTACCTCGATGGATTGAATCTTGCTGACCTGAGACCTAATTAATTTAGAATATTCGGAAACTTACGCTCCCGTTTATCTTTGATGCTCATCGAGACCGTACCACATGACGGCAGATATCTAACTAAAGTCACGCATAAAATATTTGATACTTAGATCATTTTGTTTTTTTATTTGACTTTAGTTCATTTTTTGGCCTCCTAATCTTTATCCTAATCCTAATCCCTTTTAATGGGTATGTTGTTTTAAGGCAATACACTATACAGGCTTGGGACGAAACAAGCACTTTATTCCTATTACAACAATAGGAAACTCCGCAATCCAGCGGAATTTTGGTCCATCTTGATTTTTCTAAGCGTATTAGTTTCTCTTTAGGATGTCAATTTACCTTAAAGGATCTATTTGATCGCTTTTTTAAGAGATGTTTCATTATACGGTAATCATTGGTACCGTTCTGAGTATAACTATTTGTCATACATTCTTCTTTCTTTTGTTCAACTTAAGGAGGATCAACCCTGCGACTCCCCATAGCATTACCGCTACAAAGGTCTGCCTGAAAAACCAAGCGATTCCACCAGCAACCGCAAAGACCATCCCCAAGATTCCTATGGCCTGCCTCCTCTTCACCATTCGCAGCATCCTCAAAGGGATCGATCTCAATTAACCCTTTCGCTGTAAGTCAGCCCACGCTAACTGTCGATTTATGAGATGGTAGTAAGGATTCAAGAAAAATATGCTATTAAATTTGCGAAACAAATTGAATGTGAAGGTTATACTTCTAAGGAATCTTGAATGGTCCGAATCTGGGTGGGTAAACATTCTTACTGCAGATTGGCAATTAAGAGAGCTCCGACCTAAAGATAGAACTTGATTAAATAAGGGTTCCTCATTCGAAATGTATTAAAAAGGATTTCACGATGATGTACTTGCTGATACTTCAATATTGATTAAATTTACACCCACATTTGTATCGAAATAGAACTACCAAGAAGAACTTGAAAACATAAAGGCTAAATATTATTCACGAAAGGAAATTGTGTGGCGCTATTTGGAATATTCGGCACACACACTGTTGATCTGTGTCCTTTGAACAACAAAACAAGTGCTAAGACTATGGTCCAGATGGCGGAGATGAGTGCTGACACAACAAATAACCGTTCCAAATATGGAATAAACAAGATCATTGGGAGATATCACTCAGCTTTGGAGCATACATTCATTTGGATTGTTGAGGCAGAGAGCGCGCATCAACTAGAGAAATTCTTGATCGATATAGGATCTGCCACGTTTAATTCATCCAAAATTGTACCATTAATCAATTTTGAGGAGGTGGTGCGTAAGGGGACCGATGCACTTCAAAAATAGTGTAAAAAATCCGTTTTAGATCACTTTATACTGTACTTCGTTTTTTCCGTTACCAATCCACCATCGCGTCAAGATGAGTTTAGCTACAATCCATTTTGATTTCTTTTTACATATAATTTACTTAATTTCTATATCTTCAAGCTGATCGCAAGTATTTTACATCACGATCAATCAAAATGTTTAAGAAGTATTGTTTGTGTATTCCAAAAAAATTCACTCGGTTAACGAATACACACTATGCAATTGAGCGTCATGTGGTTGACTGTTGTGCACAAGTAATTATACATAAGGATGGCTATTGGAAAAATACGGGTCAATACTGATCTGCTCCTCCCAAGAGTGATTTTTCACCATGGTAGCGTTGGGCAATAGTAACTGAAATATTGGATTTCCTATTCAATGGATAAACGAATCCTTTGATATTTTAAACCATGTATATATTGCCATGCGGCTTAGATAAAATATGACCGAGCTAAATGATTCGAACTACATACGATCGACGCCGCAAGTTATTGCAGAGATATACCGGAAATTGCGGGATAACATCTCAGGATTTCAGACGATTACAAATAGACCCCTTACTTTGTGTGAAAAAATACTCATAGGCCATTTGGATCATCAAGTTGGGCGCGATCTAGATAATAGTTTAGCGAGGGGTAAGAGTTACGTATCACTAAGGCCGGACAGGGTAGCGCTCCAGGACGTTACGGGACAAATGACACTGCTTCAGTTTATGCAAACTGGGTTGCAACACATAAAGGTACCCACTACCGTGCATTGCGATCACCTTATTCAGGCAAGGGTGGAAGGGGAGCAAGATACACGCGCTGCTCTTTACGAAAATAGTGAGGTTTATCAGTTTTTAGAATCCGCAAGCAGAAAATACGGAATAGGATTCTGGAAGCCTGGTGCAGGTATTATTCATCAAGTTGTCCTAGAGAACTACGCGTTTCCTGGTGGCCTCATGATTGGAACTGATTCACATACACCTAATGCAGGGGGCCTTGGCATGCTGGCTATAGGTGTTGGAGGTCTGGACGCAGCCGAAGTAATGGCTGGACTACCGTGGGAATTGATGTATCCCAAGCGAATTGGAGTACTTCTCACTGGAACGCTTAACGGATGGACGTCTCCTAAGGATATTATCTTACATGTGGCCTCAATCTTGACTGTATCCGGAGGCACGAACGCGATAATTGAATACTTTGGTCGGGGTTGCGCAACCCTCAGCTGCACAGGTAAGGCGACCATTACCAACATGGGAGCTGAGATTGGGGCGACTACATCAATTTTTCCTTACGACAGAAAGATGAGCGAATATCTTTCAGCCACAGGAAGAAGTGAAATCGCGGAGCTAGCGGATCAACATTCTAGCATGCTGCAACAGGATCCAGAAATAGAGCTGGAAATTCAACGAGACCGAAAGTTTGCCTCAAAGTACTTTGATCAATTAATCGAGTTAAACCTTTCCGAATTAGAACCGTATATAGTGGGTCCTCATACACCAGACCTTGCTCGCCCCGTCTCAAAGATGGCCGCTGATGTGAGAAAAAATGGATATGTAGATGAAATATCTGTTGCACTAATAGGTAGTTGCACCAATTCGTCATATGAGGATATGTCACGAGCAGCAGATGTTGCAGAACAGGCCAATGCACATGGACTAAAGACAAGAATCTCTTTGCAAGTCACTCCTGGCTCTGAAATGATTAGAAGTACAATTGAACGAGATGGACAGATGGAATTGCTTAAGAGAATTGGAGCTAATGTCCTAGCAAATGCGTGTGGGCCATGTATTGGTCAGTGGCAGAGATCGGAGTTGAAAGCTGGCGTACCTAATTCCATCGTCACATCGTACAATCGTAATTTTCCTGGTAGAAATGATGGTAGACGTGAGACCATGAATTTCATTACTAGTCCAGAAATGGTCATTGCTTTAGCTTTAGGCGGAAGATTATCCTTTAATCCGCTAAATGACGAATTAGTAGATAGTGATGGTAGCTTTTTCAAGCTTCAGCCTCCTAAAGTTGCACCAGAGATTCCCAATCTAGGATTCTCCTACGTCGCAGATACATTTGTCGCACCAGCCAGCGATCCTGAGAACATCAGTGTCGTTATTAGAAAGGATAGTGATAGGCTTCAAAAACTTGAGTCATTCCCAGCCTGGAATGGAAGGGATTTCGAAGATCTTCCAATACTCGCAAAAGTAGCTGGGAAATGTACTACCGACCATATTTCTCCTGCAGGAGCATGGCTCATGTATCGGGGTCATCTCGATAAAATAAGTGACAATCTGCTTCTAGGTGCAGTGAATTCCTTTAACGGAAAAATTGGCATTGGAAAGAACGTGTTCAATAATCAGATTGCTCCCTTTCCAGATATAGCTAGAACGTACAGAAATCAAGGAATAAGATGGATAATAATAGGTGACAAGAACTATGGAGAAGGTAGTAGTAGAGAGCATGCTGCCATGTCTCCAAGGTATCTAGGTTGTGCCGCTGTAATCGCTCGAAGCTTTGCGAGAATTCATGAAACTAATTTGAAGAAGCAAGGAGTTCTTGCTACTACATTTGTCAACACGTCGGATTATGAAAAAGTACGTGAGGACGATAGGGTAAGTATACACGGGTTAAGTCGATTGGAACCCGGCAAACTTCTTGAGTGCATACTACACCATGGTAACCGAGGAGATGAGACAATCTGGCTCCAGCATTCGTACAATGAGGCCCAAATCGAATGGTTCAAAATGGGTTCTGCACTTAATATAATTAGAAATAGAAAAACATGATTCCATCTATCACGTTCCAACTTTCAGTGTTTTCACATTTTAATGAAGTAAAGGGATACGGAGCGGATTAGCATTCAGTTTGGCATTCAAAATCTTATCACTTTAGTCCCACATGTTTCTGTGACTCCTTCGTCTATTCATCGTTTGATAATGTTAAAGAAGTCCTAATTGTGATAAATCAGCCAATGTTGAAAACTCCCTATCGAAGGCAAGTGAACATTTATGGTAATATTAGTTTGATTGTTTTAAGGCGGACGTGCAATCGAGTACTCAATCTCCAAAATATGTTATTTACTACCTACGTTCCTCTAAATTAGAAAACATTTGATTAGGATTTTATGTATTGATGTTGAGAAAGCTTAATAAGCATAATTCATGTCATAAGGTGACAAGGTTAAAGTAGTATGACGTGTAAAGGAATATGTTCTAGGCATAAGGCCCAGAAGCCAGTGGGAATGGGAAGATATGCGAATGGGCAAAAAAGATGTCAAATATGTGAGATATTCTTGAAATGGGAAGGATTATGGTGCCCATGTTGTGGGTATAGGCTAAGAACTAAACCTAGAAATTTGAAATATAAAGCCAAACTGAGACAACGTGAAACAGTCATCACGGTACATGAGAACATGATTGTAAAGAAAATACCCAGTGGCTAGCCCTCAAAATTCTGTTTTTGACATCACAAGTAGCAATGGCCTAATGTAGGCCTTTATATGCACTAATATAAAGAAAATCCGTTTCGTGAATTCAGAAATCGGGCTCATACCTGAAATATTCGACGAACTTTGGATAAATTTTGTACATGATTTCATTGGATCTTTGATCGTCATAAAGATCGAGTAAATGATCTACGTGATTGTACCCAAAACAAACCACGGATCCTGATCAAGAAAATCTACAATCCTTGGTTGAAAATCGAGCGTTGATTGGTTAGTTGTACTCGTTCAAAATGATCGGCTAAAAATGCGTCACAGAAATCGTGGAGTGGAGCCATCATGAATTACCGGAATACTGGATGAGTTCTAAAAAATCCATTGATAAAACAAATACCATTATTGAGGATCCTGAAATAAATATTGTATGGCTTTATACATTGAATAGAAGCATCGTTTTAATAGTACAAAATTTCAAATTCCGTTCTAGGAACAACATCTGGTAGTTGATACATTATTGTGGAAAGCAGATATAGCTATGAGTAGTATAAATAATGTAAAAATAGTAACATTACATAGAATATGATATAACCATATCTAGTAATAGATATCTTTGGAGAAGCTCACAAACATATGCATTGAAATCAATAGAGATCATCGCAAATGTCAGGTAACACTTCGCATTAAATTAAAGCCGCCTACAAAACAATTGTACTTTTTTACGCATTTGCAATTAACCTCAGCTAAATTGTTATTAGTACTGGAAGATTCTTTATGAGACTGTTATATTCCATAGTTCGCCTAGATTTACACTTGCCAAGAAGTCAAAGTCTTAAATATCATTAAATGCAATTTTTATTATGGTAAATGTTTCTAAAACAAGTAATTCTGTTCAACGTTCTAAAAAAAGTAATGATTTACTGAATGGAATGAAACGTTATTTAGGAATAGAACATCAGGATGATGACAAAGAATTATTAAAATATCTGCGACAGCAAGCAGGTCTACATCGGGAATCGCTATCGCAACTGTTGAATGCGCATTTGTAGACATACATATTCATATGGGATGCGAAGATAGACAATTATTATCAAATGCAAACGAATTTGGTCAATGGATTGCTGCCAGTGAATTCTGATGTCAAGCACGATCTCAGATTTGAGGTATCGATGGAATCAAACCTGTAATAATTGATCTCCTTCAGGAAAGAATAACAAATTCCGTTTTTGTCAGACATTACTTTAGACCTGATCTTCCAACCCAGAAAATTAAAGAATCAATTCATAACTTGCATAATATTTTGAATAGCAGGAAATGGGTATAAGAAGTTCATTTGCTCTTCTGATGCATTTTTGAAGCAAGAATGCAATGAATTTAAATAATTGAGGCATGATGACATAAACATAAAAGTACGATTTTGATATCCCGTACTGATCCTGGGATTGTGTCTAATGTCGAAATCGTTCAATTAAGTTGAGCGGGAAAAATGAACAGCTTTTATTTTGCATGTTTCGTTATCCCACATTAACATTTGATATACGTCGATGGATTATTAGCTTAGCATAGTTTCTATACATAAGAAGGGAAAAAGTAGTTTTTGAAACTACTTTAGATCAGAAATGTTTTTCAGCTTATGTTTGCGCTATTTCCACCTGAATTTCGTCCGGTGCTGCCTTCGTCAACGTCTTCAATACTTTGATCACTACTTTGGTTTACTTCGTTGTCATCACCTTCGACGCTTGCTTCATTTTCTGATTAGTTACCGGCTTCTGATTCATCATTTACGTCTTCAATACATTGATCG
>JAATVP010000027.1 GCA_014523625.1 Nitrososphaerales archaeon TH5896 | reverse complement strand
TTGAAAGTTATCCTACATCCACAGATTCTTCTAATAATCAAATTCTTTCGAATAATGCGATGGAAGCAAAAGCAAATACTCAAGATTTAGTAAATACATTATCCCCTCATCAATCTGGTGAAAAAATATTGTTATTAGGGTACTCAGTAACAGACAGCGCCCAAACAGTTTGTAGAAGATACTCTTTGGGCCATTCTGGAGTAAGTTTATTCCATGATTCACCTGAGTCAGTTGAGACAAAGATATCACGATTATTTGCGGCATAAAACTCTCCTGGAACCTTCTGATTTGATTCTAGGATCCCTATATACATTGAAGGCTCTCGAAACTAGAATATAGTGGCGAAATAAGCACAAGGTTATCTTCATCTCGTTGGCTTTACTTGCGATCACGTCGTGCAAGTATACATTTCATGGCAATGTCCAAAGAAGGAAATATGACGATAGTTTATGAGGAATTAATGAACCCAAAGTCTTGAAGGACCACTTCAAGTAGATCATACATGAATTGGGCTCAAGATTAAGACACATAACAGTATCGTAGGTTATCGGATCTCAATGACTTTATGTACTGTAAGCTGAAGATTGCTGTAGGAAGATCTTCGTCATAGTCATTGTTAACGAGAAGATGTAAACTATTTATGCTTACTATATACTCATCCTAAAATACATTATAATGCATTTGCCCATAGCTCTCAAACTGATTACTTAATAATTTAACTTGTTCTCCATATTCGGATGATTGTAACATGTTATATTTCATACTATATCTCATGTCTTGTCTTAATTTGTTTTACCTTATCCTTTTTGCTTCCAACTCTAAACGTTCATGCAGTTAACGTTATCATAGGTACATCTAATATCACGATCGGCACTGATGAGGATGATGTCATCATAGGCTGTTCATTTCTCACTTTTATTCAGAGTATGGAAGTGGTTCAGGTTCCCAATATGAAACCCCCCGAACAATTGGTGCCTGTAACCATCACTGATTGCAGGCAAGGTGATCTACTTATTGGATTAGAGGGCGATGATGTATTGCAAGGTTCATCTGCAGATGATTCGATCCGAGGCGACGACGACAAGGATCAACTCACCGGTGCAGATGGAAATGATAAGTTGGTGGGGGGAGATGACTCTGATGTAATTCAAGGTGGTTTTGGAGGTGATTTCCTGTTCGGAGGGTCAGGCAATGATGAACTCTATTCTGGAGCAGGAGATGACATACTATTTGGAAGTAAGGGTGCAGATTATTTTGATTGTGGAGAAGGTTACGATACCGTTATAGATTTTGCACCAACAAAAGGGGATACAAATTCTGATAACTGTGAAGTCGTGTTAACCCATGGATCTAAAAATACAGAAATAATATGTGATGCCGGTGCAGAAAGCACACAGTTTCATTCAACGACAAATAGTGAAATGGGACCAAATAAAAGTGTGACCGGTGGCAGCAGTACTGTCGTTGTTCCTAATCCGTTAGACATGCTATGCGATGAGGATGAAGAAATATGATGATATATTCCAATGTGTAGTCCCTTAAAACCTTAAACTCAGATCAAGATTCCAGCTATAGATCATGTACTACTGGCCATTAAAATCTCAGATTAAAGGAATCAGCGTGATGAACCTAGTACTGGTCAAGCCAGTGATAGACTTGCTGATTGGTATGACGTGCAATGTGCAACTTGTATACACCATATTTTATATAGAATACTAACATGTATACTGTCGTTACCTTATATTAGTACGATTCATGTCTACTTCATATGTAAGAAGAGAATAGCTAACCAGTGTTTCTCAGAATTGCTACTTGGAAAAATGACAGTACATACTACATCTATTAATCAAGGAAGATGTATACGAAATTAATATATCAAACATGCAGTAGTAGGAGTCAGAACCAATGAAGGCGGCTGTTTTTTCTGAGTATGGCAAAGATCCTGCAAAAGTGGTGAAAATTTCAGATATCGATCCTCCAAAGTTAAAATCAAATGAAGTGATGATCAAGGTAGAATCAGCTGCGTTTAATTACAATGATTTATGGGCCGTGTGGGGAGAGCCTATTAAGATTCCTTTACCGCATATTTCAGGCACCGATATCGCAGGAACTGTGACCGAAATTGGCTCAGGCGTTACCACTATCAAAGTTGGAGACAGAGTGGTTTCTCATGCAAATCTATCCTGCAGAACTTGCTATTTATGTACATCGGGCAGAGAGTATGATTGTAACAATAGACTCGTATGGGGTTTTCAGACAGGTCCGCTATGGGGCGGTTTCGCTCAATTTACAAAGCTTCCAGAGGTAAATGTTGTTAAATTGTCAAATGAAATCTCGTTTAATGATGCTGCAGCCATTGCTATGGTAGGATTGACTTCTTGGCACATGTTAGTAGGTAGAGCAAAAATTGTACCTGGACAGACTGTCTTAATCATGGGTGGCACAAGTGGAGTCGGAATGGTGGGAATTCAGATTGCAAAATTATATAATTGTAACGTAATTGCTACTGCTGGAAATAAGGAGAAGATGGACAAATGTTTAGAGATTGGCGCAGACTATGTAGTTAATCACAGAGATGCTGACTGGTATAAGGCTGTACGAGGTCTCGCAAAAGACAAGATAGGTGAAGAAGGGATAGATGTTATTTTTGAGCATATAGGAAAATCTGTTTTTGCCAAAGCAATATCGCTGCTAAAGATGGGCGGAACTTTGGTAACTACTGGCGCAACTACAGGATATAACTCGAATATAGATTTAAGATATCTATTTTTTCGAGGTTTAAACCTAATTGGTTCCACCCAGGGCACTAAAGCAGAACTTGAAGATGTGATCTCTTGGACCAGTAAAGGAAGAATACGACCTGTAATTGATATAGTTCTTCCATTTGGTCGAATTACAGACGGCTATGCAAAAATGGCAAGTGGAGATCACTTTGGAAAGATTGTAGTAACACCACAATCTATTTGAATTGATTCAATCAGTCAATATTACGATGGTCAGTTTAACTTGAACTTCAACATTTCTCCGAAATTAACATATATTGGTTTCCTTACAATGATGTTCCTATTACTGGTATTCAGGCATAGTCTCTAGATATTCTATACTCAAGAAGCTGACAGGGTGAGCATACTGAAATTATTACTTGTAGAGTATCCTAGTATAACGCCGTCAGCAACGATATTCCACAACTATGACGTATTCAATAATGTTTATTACATGGACTGGTTGTCCTTATTATCCATGTATGTCAGAGATCTCTATACCAACTGGAATGACGGTAATATGGTTCACTGATGATAATGGAGATCATTCGGTAACTACGGCATCTTCTAACGAGACATATACTGCTAAAGTTTTTCTGCTAAAGTTTTGATTCAGGACCCATTCTCACAGATGGGGGTTCCTTTGTCCATACTTTTGACAAGCCAGGAGTGTACCATTACTATGATACCTTTAATCCACCGGCCCAAGGCACGATTAATGTCGGTGGTGCTATAGAAGAAGGCAAGAACATGAACATGATGATAGGGGGAGATAATGCAATCCCGTTCAGCTCAAGCAGACCTCAAGGAGTTGTTCTATCCTTTGTTCCAAAAACAGTTACATTTCCACCAGATATCGCCTTGACTTACAATGTTTCGCTCTTAAACTCCTCCACCGGTAAAGTACTCTTTAGTGATAGGTATGATGATAGCGATGGAGTATTAGACTTGGAGCTAGTTCCATCACATGCAGGTAAGAACGCATCACATTTTATTACATGCGGTCCAGATTTTATCGGTCAGGAAGCAGTCAATAACGATGGTACGTTCCACATTAAAGGACCAGTATTAATTGAAAATTCACCCTATGCTCTAGATGTACAAATAACCGCAAAAGATAACAAGGAGATATCACCCCCGGTAGGCGACCAGTTCATATTACCAAATTCGTAGTCTGACCTTTATTTTTTTACAGTACAATTCTTTAGCCAGGGATTGATTTGAATCCATACGTCATCGTCCTCCTTCAGCGTTCACTTTCTTTGAGATAACACATTATATGCTATGATGATGACGTTTCCAGAATCATTATCGCGCACATATCGGTACCTAATTCAGGTAATTCTGTAATTGATGATTGAACAGATTTGAGAGTATAGTAATTAATACTCCAACGGCTATTTGTCCCATCTATTTAGGCAGGGTTTAGGTGAAGGAATAATTTCTGCTGCGAAAGCATTATCACTTGATGTCTCATAAGAACAAACTAGATATATTCCAATGACCAAGGCCCACAAAAATACTGATGGGTGAGTGAAATAAGAATCATGCAAAAGGGAGCGTTCAGAATAACTTGTAATACTGCTGATTCATGAGATTTTTTCCCTCCATCTCAAGCAAGGCATATATCTTTGAGCTACTGAAATATTGTCGATCGCAAACCACTTGAAATGTGAAATGACAAATGCAATCAAGGTTTTAGTATATTGTGGTTTCGTAGCGCTTTTGCTAAATCAAAGTCTCAGCTATCTGTTTGCTCAAACTTCTAGTTCCAATCCATTAACACAAGTTGAAAATAACACAAGGATTTTTGAGACATTTTCTCTTACTGGGTTAATTAGTTCATTAACTGTTGATAAAGATGCGACCAACATTTCTTCATTCACTCCAAACGAGAATCTATTTTCTTCTCCCGTAGAATATATCGAAGCTGGAAATTGGAGTCTTAATGTTGTGGACAGAAAAATAAGAAATTTTGATGTAAATTTCACGATGGTAGGTCCCGATGGATCAGATTGGCACTATCATGAAATAGGTAATTTTCAATCTGATCCTGACGTTCCAGTATTGCTTGAAAATGACGGAACAACCTTTGAAGGCACGACTGACGTTGGAGAAGATGGCATGGATAAATGGTTTGATGTTCAAACCAGCGTAAGCATTTCGGACCTCAATACGATTACGATATTTCTAGATCCTGTAGATACTGAAAATCATTTCAATAGTCAACCGATATATGGAATAGTCACTTCGTCTGTTGACATGAATGGGAATCCAATTTTTAGGTCAAAGATATAATAATATAATAATGCGCTCAACTCCAATCACTTGACATTAAGAAGGCCTCCTTTAGTAAGCATAAAATCATCTATTAATAGACATGATTCATATCCAAAAAGCTCTGGAAAGAGAAACATCCCAGTACAAAAAATGTCTATTAATAATTAGATCTATGTTATATTCTCCAATTGGAATGCCTAAACGTGAGGTAAGAGAGGAAAAGCCACGAAAAAGGTTAGGTAAAAAGGAACTCCTAATGAGGGTATGATTAGCAATTGACTGAACAACAACAAGTGAGAAAATCTTAAACATCGTTACCGTCATTACAAACTAGACATGGGAGCTTGATCCGCCCTTCGTGTGGGCAAGACTCCTG
Source organism: Nitrososphaerales archaeon TH5896 (assembly GCA_014523625.1). Classification (GTDB taxonomy): domain Archaea; phylum Thermoproteota; class Nitrososphaeria; order Nitrososphaerales; family Nitrososphaeraceae; genus TH5896. Next base: position 8,015 of record JAATVP010000027.1, on the reverse strand, counting down.
TTAGTTTCAATGTCTTAGATGCAGAAGATCATCATAACCAAGGATTGCATAAAATGGTATTCGCCTGCAACTATTAAGCGCTATATTTTACAATGAGTGATTGAAATTGATAATTGATGACAAGGATTAGTATTCAAGCTGCTCATGAACAAGTGAACCCAAAAGATCTTCTGAGTGATGTTATGACCATGGACGAGAAAGGGATCCAACGGTGCTGGACAAGCGATCATTACATGCCATGGTGGGACAGTGGGGCCTCGGGAGGGGCCGCATGGCCGTGGCTTGGGGCTGCATTAGCTAGGACAAGAAATATAGTAATAGGTACCGGCGTGACTGCCCCTATACTTCGATATCACCCAGCTATCGTTGCACAAGTATTTGCTACACTTGAATATATGTTCCCAAACAGAGTATTTCTTGGAATCGGAAGAGGGGAAGCCCTTAATGAAGTTACTTCAGGGCACTCTTGGCCTTCCAATGCTGAAAAATTTGAAAGGTTAAAAGAATCGATATACCTGATTAGAAAATTATGGACTGGAGATTGGGTTAATTTTAGGGGAAACTACTATTGGGTCAAAGATTCTAAATTGTATACCAAACCTTCAAATCGTATCCCTCTTTACATTGCAGGCATTGGTAAACAAAGTGCTCGGCTGGCTGGCGAAGAGGCAGACGGGTTTGTTACTAATGAACTGGATGTAGAAGTGATAAGAGATAGATTATTTCCCGCATTAAGGAAAGGTGCTATAATTTCAGGTAAGGATTATAATTCGCTAGAAAAGATATTGTTTATACCAGCATCGTATCACGAGGACAAACAAAAAGCATTGGAATCAATTAGATTCTGGCGTGGTACTATGATAAAGGCATTCTTTGATGTAGATGTTCATGATCCTAGAAAAATTCAAGAGAATGGTCAGATCATAGGTGATGATACATTAGAGAAGAAGTTCCTTGTGATATCAAGTGCGGAGGAAGGGATAGAAAAGCTCAAGAAGTATACAGAATTAGGATTTACAGAGATCGTCTTGATTAATTCAAGTCCAAATAGAAATGAACTAGTTAAGCTAATCTCAGAGAAGATATCTCCACATTATCGTTGATTGGGTTGACGATATGTCACCAGGAGACAATATCGATTTCGACCAGTCTCAAAAAGAAGAAAAAATAAACTCTCCATTAGCTAATATGTAGAAATATATCAAATAGTCATTCGCATTTATCGCGGGCCATAAAATATTATCACTGCCCCCATTACAGCAATATCAGACCCAGATCAGGACTACCAAACCGTCACCGTTTTCTACCGCAGTTTTCGAATGTATTGCAAAAGTACGAATAGAATAATAATCATTCTTAAGACATAAAGATCATGCTTGACGCGTCTATATTACTAGTGTATCCGTATGATCTTATTGATTCATATGAGAACGATTGTAGCCGTAGCAATTATGGCTATAGCGGTATCAATCGTTGGAGTTGGTCCGCTTGCCGCAACAGACAACATAGATGCAAGGACAGGGGGAAGTAGCAACGTACCGGCTGGATCCTCTGGTGGTGAAAGCGAAGGATCCGGAATCTACACCACAGTGTGTGGTCTGGATGCAGCACATACATGCCAAAGGTCTACTGGATAATAGCCTCACATAAAGTGGAGAACAAACTTCACGCTTCTTTTTTTAGGGGCAATACTGCAAAGACATTCTGAATGAATCGAACAGGTCATCACGTGAAGTTACTAGCCTTCTTGGAGTTTTGTTTACTGCGGTACAGCGGTCAATTCTTGCCTAGCGCCTAATTCTTCGTTTACCCCCGCCTACCTTACCTGCCTAAATTGACCAATGGCTTTTGACGCACTATCATATATTGTTTTTGCATTTGGTTGTATCTTTATAGGTCCCATATTCTTCCTGTTTAATCCAACGCATATTGTTGAGATACTCAACCACTTCTGAGATCAATCGTTTATCATTATCAAAACTCTCTGCTATTTTCTCAACGCTCTCTTGATCATTCACAAGCCTCGCCAAAACATATTTTGCTAGTTCCAGACGTGTTAATACTAAATTCTTGATTGTCGTCTATCGTGGGATTTTATCAACTTTCCCACCATTATCATGATATACAATACAACATTCACCTAACTTTACGGACACCTTACCGCACTATTGATTGTTTTGCTTAAGGTTGCCTTTACAAGATTGAAATGAAATTGCAAATATCCTTTGTATGTTCTTCAACACTCGACAGGTAGCCACAGGAAACCCTTGTCCCAAGAAGTATGTGTTTTGAAATATTCCTTGGTAAATTAAGACAGTAGATGAAATCTATATACCAGCACTTAATTTCAGGTGACCTACTATCCAGAGCGTATAAAAGTTCTAATATGGATGGTTGCTCTGATTTTACTCTTAAACCAAATTGTTGTCTATCCATTTTAGATTACAAATGAATATTTCTATTCTCTAATAGAGAAGATATTCGTGAATAATAGAGCTATGATTGAAAAAAATGAGGGCGATAAAGCATATACTAACATCGTACAGCAGTTCTTAACGCAAGCCCTTAGTGGAGTTAGTAAGTCCCTTTAAAGTCACGATACTCATCAGGAGTCATGGACATCGTATTAGAAACTATACTAACAGAAATGTTTTAACTTTATGACGTAGAAGAAAGACGTGATGAAAGATAACGATAGTAAGAATATAGACGCATTGCTTAGGTTATACAACCTATATGACGAACATAGGCATTCCATACTCTGGTTCTTAGAAGACCTCGATGCCAATAGCTATCCAGAATACCTACAGAAATATCCAGGTTCTTCAAATGAGCGATCGCAATTTATTGCAGTTTGTGGTTTTTTTGAATTGTCAGGTACTATTGTAAAACATAAGTTGATAGATCTGAATCTCTATTTTGATATGTTTAATCCTACACCATTTTGGCAAAAGGCCGAACCAATAGTCAAGGGAATGAGAAAAAAGAGACCGCACATTTACGAAAACTTTGAGTCTCTAAATGAAAAGAGATTAGCTTGGGCAAAGAAGAGAAGGAAGAAAATTTGATGGGAAAATAGAAATGAGTCAAAATAATGAGGATCTAGAGGAAAAGAAATTGTTAGGCTCAGGCGGCTATGCGTTTGCCAAACTGACTGAGAATGAAGAAATAAAAGCAAATCTTGGAGTGCCGCATCTATTCTTGGCAAATGTGGGAAGACTGGCAGAAGATAGATTTTTGAGATATTATTGTAACAAATGCGGCAAGGAACATGATGGCTGTCCATTACTCGTTTATGAAGTTCCAAATGAAGAGGTAGCTGAAAATGTTATTCTAGTTGAAAAAGGAGAATACAAATGTCGGAATTGCAACAATACCATAGCTCAGTATCGTAAATTTAGCCAATAGAGAATGATATTATAGATAGCATGAAGGCAGTTTCTGCAAGACAGGTAGGCAATTCGATTTATTGTTTATCAAGTAACTGGATTATTATACAAATTGATTGCACATCCATTTTTACTATTACTTCTAGAAAAAATACCCCCACTAAATTCGATCCTTTGCATTCACTAAATCTCGGAGCACATTATATCATATGATAGGCAAATAAAAGCATGAAACTAGGAATACGGCTACCGCAAACTGGCAGAAATCAGGCCAAAAAAGAAAATATCATGCAACTTGCCGAGGATGCTGATATTGCAGGGTTCCATTCTCTGTGGGTCCTAGAAAGACTGATATGGCCTATAAATCCACAGAATCCATACCCTGGGAGTAAAGATGGCAAATTCCCTGATGACTGGCAGTACATTTTTGATCCAATTGAAACGCTGACATTTGTGGCATCAAAAACCAAAAGGATCAGGCTAGGAACTTCGGTCGTTGATATGCTATTTCACAATCCTCTGATACTATCAAAGAGGTTTACTACACTTGATATCTTATCTGATGGAAGAGCTATTGCTGGTTTAGGAATTGGTTGGGCACGAGATGAATATCAAGCCTCAGGAATTCCCTTTAGGAATCGAGGCGATAGAGCAGACGAATACTTGCAACTTTTAAAAAAGATATGGACAAAAGACGTGGTAGATTTTGAAGGAAAGTATTACGGCGTCCCTCCGTCAAAGATTGGTCCTAAACCACATCAGCTACCTCATATCCCTATCTATCTTGGTGGCTATAGTGAGAAGACCTTTGCAAGGATTGCAAATCATGCTGACGGATGGATTTGTACTATACGTGATTCTGTGAGACAAACGAAATCAAATATTGAAATGATAAAAAGAGAATGTCTGAAAGTGAATAGGAATCCTGATGATATTGAAATAGCTGCGATTGTCTATCCTAATATTGAATGTTTGAGCAGTGACGATCATGTTGAACCGACTGATCCTAGAGGTAAATGGCAAAGGGCACAAAAAAATCCCAGACACCTTTTAAATGGAAACGTGGAACAATTAGCAGACGACTTGAGACAAATTGGAGAAATCGGAGTAGATCTTGCAATTCTCAATTATAATCGATCACCTATTGGCAATAGCATCGACAATATAATTAGTGTAACAAGACAGCTTCATAATCTTGTAAAGTAGAGCCCCCATTTTAAACAGCTCAGAGACATTTGGCATCTTACCATCTCGTTGTAGCAGTGATAGCAAAATAAAATTCAGACAAATTTCTTTTGCATTGGTGATAAGTCAGTTGAACAATTATTAACATATTCCTATTGTTCGGAATGGACCTACACAGACTTTATGAAAATAGTTAGAAAAAATATATATTTTATTCAGACAACAGATATTATTCAGGAATAATTTTTTTGATGTCTCCAAAAATATTGGCTATAGTCTTTATAGGTGGAGGTATACTCCTCGTCTTTGCCTTATCTAGCTTTCAAGTAACACAACTATTTTCTCCTGGGATTACCGAAGAAGCAGTTGTAAGCGTTAAACAAGGTGGGTCGTACATTGTGGAAGGATCTGACCGAATCCCAAGAGAAATTTCAAATTGTCCTTATGAGGAAGGTGACCGTGTAATTATTACCTATAAGGCTCAACAACCTTCAATCGAATCTCATAGGACCGCATAGGATATAGATATAGATGATACAACTTGACCGCATTACAAATTCTATTGAAGTGACATTTAAAGTCGATAGAGTTGTATAGGAGTATTAAGCTCATTTTCACTGATAACGTATCATGTCAGGAACATAGACAACTTTTAGAAAAAGATTAGAAAACAATTTCCTTAACAGTTTGAATAGATTTTAGGTGTATAATGAATATAATATTTGTTTGCACAGATCTATGAATGAGTGATTTAGTAATCGCATTAGGTACAATATTGTTAGTATTATATGTCATATCTGCAACTGGATTTACAGGGACGTTCGGACAAATAGAAGAAAGAAAAATTTACCTTCAAAGTATTCCGACAGATAAAAGCAATGTTAATACCGATATAATGAAAGAACAATGGTTTATAGAATTTAATCAGCTCTTAAGTAAAAGCCAAGAGGGATCAGATGATAACTAAACGTAATAAAATTGTGAAGTATGATCTCGTCTATATTTCTATGGTTATTTCTGAATGACTAAGGTGAAAAATAGTTTTTCAAACAGACTTTTACATCATTTTCTTAATCCGTCCATTTCTCTATAGCTATTCCGACTATCAAAAACTGATGCGACGAAGGCTTCTTCCTTGGCATATTCAACTCGAGAATGATCACCAGAACTGATGATTGTGGGGAATAGTCAACCTATTACTTGATTGTACAAGTGCCATTGAAGATATCTATGTGACCAAGTGCATACCTTGTGCTCGTATATCATAAAATTTGGCTGGCGAGTAGCTGAAGCATTCAGAAAAGAAAGATTAGAATCGTGTAGGAAGCGATAAGACCGATGAATAAACAATAGCAAATTTTTATTTCTGCTGTCTAGTCTTGTTCGTCAACGCCGCTACTCCCATTAGCTCCACTAATGCATCTTAAAATGATTCTATGGCTAGAGCCAGTCTGCATCTAGTGCAACTTTTGATCTGATCCATTATATTCACTACAACCACAGGAGATGACCATAGTAATGTCTAGTTATGCAAAGTTATTAGCTGCCAGTTTCGTTAACTACTTGGTATGTCAATTTCATGTTGAACGCTAGGACAAAAAAATTAAGGCTTATGGAGACAATTTCTACATAACTTCTGAGGCAGTACCTCATTCCTTTCTTTGTTATACCAGTCAACATGTACTAGGACACCAGAAGGCGCTGATTCATTAGAGATTCCGCACCTGTCACAATTTGCCATTCACCTAGGTCTGTGGAATCCGTATATTAATTTTAAGTGTACAAATAAAGGTTTGAGAACATGTCTCTAAGATGCTGAATTATTGTTATTATTCGTCTAGGTAGCTACATGAGGCTCAGATCTATGGGGGGGTCGAGAAGACAAACAAGGGTGGGTAATATAGAATCTAAGGCTACTAAATCTCAGGGCTTGTCGGAATTCGAATCAATTAGGATAGCCGTCCATGTATGTGGAGATGCTTCTATGGGGTGAAAGCTTATCCTAGCACTTGTGCCATTCATATTTTCTACTATCGATCCTGTTTCTCCATTTAGACCTAGTTTGACACCTTGGAGATCAATGAGATTTGTCTGTGATAATGTGTTTCCTTTCAAAATATCAATTCCTGCTCTTTGGGATGTTTTGTTCTGTAATGTATCAATTATAGCAGTACCATTGTGATCAACTACTACTGCTCGAAGATTTTGGCTCTTCAGGTCGAGCTGATCAATATGGGTTCTGGTTTCATTCAAATTTAATACGCCGACCCAATACCCAGATAATTTATCTGTAATTGTGTTCACTGAATTTTCTACAGTAGATGAATTTGCTGTGCTTCCATAGTTTCCGTTTGATTCTATAATGCCACTTGCGTCGTATACTGGCACTGCAATGCCAGTGGCAGGCACATGTATTGCGGCAGACTGAAAAACTGCACTTATATAATATGGTAGTGCTGGCATAACCGCTCCGCTAGCATTAGTACTGCTATTTCCAGGACTAGAACCTTGGACACTATATTCTCTGCTGATATTATTAGTTATAGCGAATATACCTTTGTACCAATCCCTATCAGCAAAATTTAATCGAGGAAGCTGTTCTTGTCCGGCATACGGTTCACCTAAATAAACGTCTCCATTTAGCAACAAGAAATAAACACTACCAAAATCCTTATTCAAGGAAAGAATCTGTTTGGCAATATCTCGTTTTTCAGTATCTAAATCCTTAGGAATACCCATATACCTCTCGGAAATGTTTGATGCGTATTGAGCAGCCTGCACTCTTGGATCTAAACTCGTAATTAGCAGAGTATTGGCAGCTTGTTTCAAATTATTTTCAACTAAATCAGCTATTAATTTTGCAACTAAGTTGGATCGATTTTCAGCGGGAAGATCGGAATCCATTGAAGTAATATTTGAGTCTCCCTGGGTTAGGCCAATACTAGTTTCATTCGGGATAGTAGACTTGTGAATAAGACTATTGGAGATCGGAGCCTCCTGACTATAAACCAATTGATAATGTGAGAGCGGTAGCGCATCAACTAACTCGGGATGAATTAAGCTTGCCACAGTCGTCATCGATATCATTATAAAAATGATCATTTCTGCGTCATACATTTTTTAGAGCTATTAGGTCCTGTGATTTAGCCGCTTATTATGTGTGTCTAGTATTGTAATCTTAATGCTTTGTCCTCTCGGTGCTTTGTCTTACTGCTTGACAATAGGGCAAAAGTACTACCGCCGGTGGTGACTATGTATGCCGATATTAAATGATCACCTCAACATGTATTCTATAGCCTACCTGGTAGAGTTATTAACCACCTTACTAATGTCATTTTGTTCTTTAATTAGATATCCATTAGTAGAATAGATTCTTGGCTTGTATCGCTTTTGGTTGTGACCATTGTCGACTGATTAGACTAAAAATATAGCAGAGTTAGC
>JAATVP010000026.1 GCA_014523625.1 Nitrososphaerales archaeon TH5896 | reverse complement strand
TACTCTTCTTTTTCTTCTTCTGATTCTATTTCTAACTCATCGATTTGAAATCCTAATTCCTGAGATTTCTTTACTAACTGAGAGACCTTATCCAATATCTCGCTAACATCCTTGGAGTTGGACTTTAATTCTAATTCTATTTCCATAATTATTGTCTCTTTGTTCACCTATATCTATAGTTGGTTTTCAGTGTGTTACAGCGTAGACGCTGCCAAATCAATCATCATCATAATAAATTACATTTTAACCTCCTGCCCAGTTGACCGAACGTAATTTGCTGATTGGGTCAGCTAAATAACATTTTGTGCAACTAGATAAGGTGTACAAGGATAAACAAAGGTACAAAACGCAAGGTCAAAATTATAATTGATAAGTAGAATAGTTGCCGCACATGGAATTAATAGTGTGGTTGCTCCGAACTCAGCAATAATATCTGCAATTTGTCCAAGGATAATAATTGCTATTGAAAATGGTAGTTAAGACATCTACTACACCAATGGCCAACTAGAGTCACTTTAACTATTAGTATTTTGATTCATTTTGTGGAAGATTCTGAGTTTACAGGAGCAACAGAATGGCTTTCTTCTTCTTCTGCTACTTTCATTACTAAATCGAATCTACTGTCTTTAAATTGAAGTACTTAATTATATCAAGATCATATTGAAGATAATTTATTTTTACTTTAACAGACATGTAGATACTATGTAATTAACAGTATTTGCTGCACTTTCTATTCTAATTTTCGGATAGATCCTACATGCCAAACATAACTAGTACTAATTCCAGTATTCTTCTACTGGTACTATGGATAGAATCAGGTATTAACCTATGTCGTATATCTTATATGTATTGCATTGGACTGAGGATTGTACTTGCAATAGATCGTTGACCGATTCGAAGACGATAGAATTTTTCAGAATAAGCAATTCAAGAGTAGAGCTTCGATGCAGCAGGTGTCATGGTCTGATGGGTTGGTGGGATGAACCACCTCGAACTAAGAAGATAATGCCATTCAAACGAGAATGGTCAAAAGAAGAATGTTTGGCCATGAGATAATTATCTGATACTATCAACCGTATAAGATTCCGTTTAGTTCTAACAGAATATATATCAGATTAATGAAAACGTCTGAATTTGCTTAATGCAAATAAACTTAATTTTCTTTTCAATACTGGAATGAATACCAAATATATGTTCGTAGTAGCAGCAATGGCAGTCATGCTCATTGGAGCGACAGCTTTTGCAACAGATAACGCATTTGCTGATGGAAAGAAGAAATATGGAAAGAGTCAAGCAATCTCGCAAGTGAATGAATGTGGTAATGGAGTCATGCCAAAGGATGTCGGATGCCAAAACACTGCATCTCAGATCCAAGGCGATGAGAACATAGTAACCACAGCAGCAGATCAAACATTACCGTAAGTAGAAGTACAATAATAGAAATTCTATGACTTACCTTTTTTTCTATTGTATTTGCAATTAAGCAATGCCAAGTCTAATACTTTTATTGTAACTTAAATCAGCTCTAATTTAATACCCTAAATGTTTTAGTGTAGAAAAGGAAGACTTGAGGTAATCGATGACTAAGTACCAATTGATAGCCTATTGTAAAGAATATCAATCTAATTAGGTCTTCGAACAGATTTGGTAAAATAATACCAAAAAGTGATAATCGAAGATTTGTCCATTATATGTGATATAATGAATATATGATTTCTGTTTTCTATTGTATTTTCTTAACTGAAATTAACTTCAACCAACAAAGTTGAACATGATCTATGGAGCGATAGCTGCATTTGGATTGGGTGTTATCATGATGGTCGTGGCTGTGGTGTTGCTTGCGTCAACGCATCCAGTGTTTGCGGATAGTTATGAGAAGACTCAAGCCATATCTCAAGTCAATGAATGCGGTAATTATTGGTTTCCAGTAAATATAATATGTTCTAATTTAAGCTCCCAAGCTCAAGGTGATGAGAATGATGCTGGATTGGCAGCTGCAACTCAGGATAGCCAAAGTACGGATTCTGACAAGAATTATGGCACCCCATTTCCGTAGAAGCCTTATTTGTTTAACAATGCTGACTAGAGCGATGAGTCTAATACTCTTATGACAAGTTAAGGCACAATTCCATAAGAATTTTCAACGTGATGCTTACAGTAGGTATCTGGGGCCAGGTCGGTATTAGATCATTTTGCAATTTTCCCTTATATCCATTGTGTTAATCAATGAGAATAGAATGGAAGATCTTGCTCGATGGGCTGATATCATTGGTATTATTGCTGGTATTTTGGTAATGTCTTCATCCATACCCCAGATAATGAAATCTTACAAGACGAAAAAGATGTCCGATGTATCTATTTATTTGATGAGCCTTATAGCAAGTGGATTATTTCTATGGATTATATATGGTCTTATCAGATCTGACCTGGTCATAATTGGAACCAACGCAGCTGGACTTAGTCTGAATGTCACTTTGTTGATTATGAAACTTAGATATGATAAGATATAAAGTAGTGGTACCGTAAAAACAACATAAACTTCTAAACATATCGATTTGATATATGCGCGCTAATCTCGGTTCCTTCGTAGCTGAGGTGAAATTATCTGAACAAAATTATTAAATATTATGGAGACTGTATCAAGCATGACAATCTCTATTTTATCCCTTAATTTGATTATTATCTTTAATCTCCTCCTATCATATTGCGTGAGAACCCTAATTAAGCACTGATATCGGTATGAGCCCAAGGGTTAGATTCCGTAGGTTAAGGGGTCATTACCATTAGGAGAGATATATCTAGTTAGCTGATTAAAAAGCGATTCAACATATAGAACCATGCTCCTCTAGATTGACAAATCATTGCATCAGATACCCCTTCTATTACCCACAATGAATGCTATAGAATAGTTGATATCTTCAGTTTCAAGCTCTATTTTTTCACCGTATTTCTTCACTGACGTCTCCTACACGAAGAAGCCAGCTGAAAAATCTTGTCATTAACACTAAACAGACAAGTCTGTCTGACTTTCTCAAATAAATTCGTTGTTATATTGATTCCTTCGATTTAAAATAATCCCTCTGTAGTCAAGACGATAATAATATCAATTTTCTTCCAAGTATTTCTTCCAGTTGTTAATCTCTAAATCAAATCCTTTAAGTCGTTCTTGAAACTGTCCATCGGTAAGTCCGTCTGGTCTCATAAAAGTCCATGTAGTCGTAGAACCTTCCCTGTTAGGAACCACTCTGACGTATACTTTCCATTCTAATCCTGTGCCCACAAATTCGTGGTCAAGTATTCTAAAATCCGAAACTGGGGTAACTTTCATCTTTCCTTTACCGGCAACAGTATGGTCAAACTGCCACCAGCCGCCTTCACCTTTTGTAACTGATTTTATTGCGCCCCCAATCTCCATATTCTTGACATTAGAAAAGAAATCAAATACTTGATTTGCGGGTTTATTTACGGTAAGTTCCTTAACTATGACTTGTCTAGGTGCCAATTAATACAATCCCCTTATTTCCATTCCCACAACTTGAATGAGTAACCACCTAACTCATCCAGTTCATATTCATTGACTCCGATTATATGATCTAGAAAGGCGAGTTTAGTGCCTGACGACGCATTAAAGAATAATGTGCCTGGATATGTCGTGGTTCCTGATCTTGTCATCCTCCCTTCTCCGCGACCCGTCGCAGTAACGAATTCACCACCATCTTTTGTCATTATTACACCTTGGCCTTCACCATAAAAAGAACCATCTTGCCTTCGGATGGCCCAATAAGTCCAAGTTTCATTTACTTCGATATTTCTTCTAACTGTTTCTGATCCTGTGGCTGTGATCTCCAATTTTAGGATTTCATCTTCAACAGATTTTACTCGTTGACCGATGATTTTTCCTTTACTTTCATATATTATTTCTCCCAACGTTCAAGCTTCATATCAAGACATACTAATCTACGATTTATGTGATTCTCTAACGGTTATATGTCGAAGAAAAAGGAATAATATGTAATCATAAATTGGAAGTAGATGTACCAGAATCAGTTCAGGACAAGTAAGCAGCTTTACAAGTGGAGAAGACGATGAAAGAAATAATTAGCAATCTGGGTCTGGAAATGAGCGAATAAGTATCAATTCCTTTCACAAGATATATGGAAAGTTTAGTCTTACAAATTCAATATTTGACTATGCATTTTGACAACTGTTTTGACAATTCTGACTGACACTGTTGACAATCATGGTAGTGCCGCCTAGGGAAATCATATTGACACTTTTTGTCAGTCAAAATGATGTAATATGCTCAATAACAATTGAGCATAGAGAAACGCAAGTGATTGCAGATTTGTCAAAAGTGTTCAAAACTGAATGGTAACAGAACCATTGCTCTTGTCTTGGATCTACCAAGTCAAGATATGTTGCTGGCAGCTGCAGAACCGTTATTCCAGAACTTCGAGGCCAATGTTGGGGTACATCCTGCAATGAATTTAGATGATTTGAAGAAAGGAATTTTAAATATGCAAGTATAAGAATAAAACAAAAAATCTTTACTTTTTTTCCTCCTCTTGATTTACGTTGTTAAATTCGCGTAATCGCTTTATTGAGAAATATCTAGAGTTAGGTGCTAAACCTCTTGCATGGATTCTCCAAAGTCTGGCTGCAGATGATATTTATGCTAAGCCAAGAAGGCGAAATCTAGCTGATTACTATCCTCTTCTTGCAGGTCAAGGATTACGATTACTGAAGAGAGGTCAAATGCTCAAGATTCCGTCAATGAAATAGTTTCAACAGCAACTAACATTGCTCCGTCTAAATTCTTGGGTATGTAATTTGAACGAATCAATGCTGGCAATGAATTCTAGGCAGAAAAGAACTAAAGGAGAAATAGACCGCGGAGATCAATATCACAATGCAATCTTGCCTACTGTTATATTATCCTATAGTATGACAGGAGGTCTTTAAGTATTACAGTTTTCATGGCTTACAACCTATAACATTTTTATCCTTAAAGATAAAAAGAAGTTAGATGCGGAAAAAAATCGCTTTGGTTACTGGCGGTAATCGTGGTATTGGATTTGAATCTTGTCGTCAGCTTGCAAGATCAGGATTTACCGTTCTACTAACAGCCAGAGGTCCTATCAATGGTAACACTGCTGTTAATAAGCTAGTTAATGACGAAGGATTGGATGTTATTTTTTACTTACTTGATGTAACAAATAAAGATCACATTAAGAACATATCAAGACAAGTGGAACAACAGTACGGTAGTCTAAATGTGCTAGTCAATAATGCTGCCATTCTCTATGATACATGGCAGCATGCAATAGATGTCGACCTAGAAGTCGTGAATCAAGCTATAGATACCAATGTTTATGGACCATGGAGATTATGTCAAGCTTTTATACCTATCATGAAGAGAAATGGACATGGTCGCATTGTAAATATTTCCAGTCTTGGAGGTTCGTTACATTATATGCAGGAAGGTGGTACGCCTGCTTATAGTATCTCAAAAGCAGCGTTAAATGTTCTTACCCGAAGACTTGCAGCAGAGCTACAAGGAACAGGTATCCTTGTTAACTCTATTGATCCTGGTTGGCTTGCCACAGATATGGGCGGACCAGGCGGAGGACCCGTAGAGGAAGGAGTGCGTGGTATCATATGGGCTGCAACATTGCCCGAAGATGGGCCAAGTGGTGGTTTCTTCAACGCCGATGGTAGGCCTGTGCCTTGGTAAAGGTGGTTATAATGTCTATCTATCTTGCTGTCTGTCTGTCTGTATGTATGTTCCTTGATAAAGAACTTCTCATAGACATTTTTTTATTAATGGGGAATGTGAGACAACATTTTTTGGTCTATTCCAAATATTCTGGTAAACCCTTCTCCTTCTGGCTATTTAGCAGTACTTCGGACAGCAAACGCCAATTACCGATTGGTCTGAAAAGGACAATTTCAATACCAAAAAAATATACGAAGAGGGCTTTGCTGTTGTTCTAATATTTTTCTTGTTGTTCCTATTTTATTTTTGTTGGATTTAATTCTTGAAGGAAAAAGAATGGGACATATTGATGATCTTAAATATGGTAAGGCTAAGGATGAGCTTCTAGCTGGAAAGGAACATCATAAATTCTACCATATCGATTAACCATAACTGTTACCCGGTCGCTAGCTTTCTTTTTCTGCCTTATATACGATGATATTTGAGAAGGACTCTGTATTCTATTTCCATCAACTTCTTCAATAATGTCTCCTCGTCTAAGCCCTGCATTTTCTGCAGGGCTATATGGCTCGACGTTAACGATTAAAGCACCTTCTACAATAGGTAGTCTGTAGTATCTGGCTATCTTAGGATCTATCCTTATTGTACTTATGCCTAGCCATGGTCTTGATACATGCCCATCCTCTATCAATTCGGCTAATATCGATTTTACCGTATTGATAGGTACGGCAAACCCAATTCCTTGTCCATATGGTATTTTTGCCGTATTAATTGCAACTACTTCCCCCTTTGTGTTAATTAGGGGTCCACCTGAATTACCTGGATTTATCGCAGCGTCAGTTTGGACCAACTCCAGGATCCCATTTTCAAATTGCACATTTCTATTTAGTGAACTAATAATTCCAGCAGTCACAGTAGGCCCTCCAGTAAGCCCAAAAGGGTTGCCAACTGCCATAACTATCTGTCCAACCCTGAGCTCATCGGAGTCGCCAAGAACTGCAGGTTGAAAACTCATTTCATTGTTGCTGTAGAGTTCAATAGGCTCCGCCTTAACAACAGCCAAATCAGTTACTTCATCCTTACCTACCGTCTTGGCGTTGGCCTGTTTGGAATCACCAAAAGTTACTCTTAACCTTTCTGTATCATCTATTACATGATTATTGGTTAGTATATGTCCCTTATTGTCAAGTATGATTCCGGATCCTACGCCTTGTACCGGAAATACTCTAAAAAGCTGATCTTGCATCAATCGAACACTTGCTATGTTGACTACACTTTTGTTTACTTTTCCAACCGCATTAATGATAGCCTCCTCTGAAACTGGTATCATTGTGTTGTGAAGATCACTTCCTTATTCTCCATATTGGTTATACGATATATAGCGGCTTGCCTATTTATATATATCGTATATACAATACGACATGGACCCTCAAGTAAGAATCATTCTTAGATACCAGAGGCAGAGATTATAGGCCTAGGATATACTAATAACAGAGTAGGAAATACAAGAGATATATGTCGAGAGTACGAAGTTTCATTCGGTTTAGATCAGATATTGATAACCATTAAGAACCTCTTCAAACAGTATGATAACGTAACTGTTCTTAATGATATTAATATCGAAGTATTTGATAATGAAGTATTTGGGCTCCTAGGACCAAATGGGGCTGGCAAGACCACGCTAATACATATTCTTGCTACTTTGATCAAACCAACCGCTGGTACAGCAACAGTGAATGGATACGACATCATCAAGAATCCCTCCGAGGTCAGATCGAGTATTGGCATTGTATTCCAAGCTCCCAGTAGCGACGATATGCTTTCTGGCTACGAAAACTTGAAGTTACATTCACTTTTATACGCAGTCCCAAAAGAACTTCGGGAAAAAAGGATATCTGAAGTATTAGAGCTGGTAGGTCTTACCAACAGAAAGGACGACCAAGTCAAAAAATATTCTGGAGGCATGCGTAGACGCTTGGAAATAGCCAGAGGTTTACTCCACAAACCAACTGTAATCTTTTTGGATGAACCAACGCTTGGGCTTGATCCCAGTAGCAGGGAAGTGATGTGGAAATATATTAATA
The DNA here is from genome assembly GCA_014523625.1 of Nitrososphaerales archaeon TH5896. Lineage (GTDB taxonomy): Archaea > Thermoproteota > Nitrososphaeria > Nitrososphaerales > Nitrososphaeraceae > TH5896. Next base: position 3,002 of record JAATVP010000026.1, on the reverse strand, counting down.
GACTAGTAAAAGATGAAAAAATTACACTTATACTTACGACGCATTACATGGAAGAAGCAGATTTTCTTTGTGATAGAATTGGTATCATAGACAAAGGCATGATAATTGCTCTTGATTCACCGACTCAATTGAAAGAACGACTCGGAGGAGAGGTAATAGAAATGGAGTTAGCAAATAAATACGTCGACAAAGTAAATATCGACCATCTTTTAAAGCAGTGCAACTTTGTGCGTAAAATCGAGCTAGATGCAAAAAAAGGAAGGCTTCTCATTTATGTAGACGACGCAAGCCACAATCTACCTGCTATTCTTAAAATATTAAATAATACCAATAATACTGAGGTGGAATCGGTAGAACTTAGAAGCCCTACTCTTAACGATGTTTTTCTTAAATTTGCGCAGAGACACGTTACTAGGAAACAGGGACATGATGAGGATGAGGATGATGATTCTGAAGGAGGGTTTATGGAAAGATATGCTCAATATGGAAACAAATAACAGATGGATAGAATTAGAGTTAGTTAAGCTATACGCTATTTGGCTTAGAGAATTCAAAGTCTTTTTAAGAGAAAAAAGTAGACTCATTGCATCTACATTTACCCCTTTATTATGGTTATTTGTTATTGGAGAAGGGTTCGGAGCTACAACTGACCTTTTTGGGACAGCACGTTTTGCAGCCGATACTAATATAGGATATCAACAGTTCATTTTTCCTGGCATTATATGTATGTCAGTTATATTTACTTCAGTATTCTTTGGTTCCTACATAATCTGGGATAGAAAGTTTGATTTCCTCAAAAGTGTGATGGTAGCTCCAGTTAGTAGAACTACGATTTTCCTGGGAAAGGCTTTTGGAGGCATGACTACTTCATTGATACAAGCGGCCATATTGCTAATAGTTGGATTTGTGATCGGAATTCACTATACTCCATTATCCATGGTTTTTATTATTATCATAATCCTTCTACTTTCATTCACCCTCACATCGCTTGGTCTTACTCTTGGGAGTCATATGGAAAGTTTAGAGGGCTTTCAGCTAATCGTAAGCTTTGTTGTATTTCCCCTCTTTTTTCTAAGTGGGGCTCTTTTTCCACTAGATAATCTTCCAACTTGGCTTTCTATTTTAACTACCCTAGATCCAGTCACTTATGGAGTAGGCGCATTGAGAGAAGTAATGCTGGGAATAACAGGAATGAACTCATTCGCTATGAACATCGGTGTCTTGCTGCTCTCCGCAATATCTTTAGGAACTGTTGGAGCGCTATCGTTTAGACGAATGAGAGCTGTCTAGTTAACTAGAATTGTGTGTGCGTACGGATTTTTTCTCTTCTAACTAACCGATTGCATTCTCAGACATGTTCTCAATGGAGGTATCAATATAACTGCTCACTGAATCGAAGTTAATTGATCTACATATAACAATAACACTTCTGGAAAGGCAATGATTCTATGTAAGGATGCAGGTGAATAACATCAAATCATTTTCTTACTTGAAACTATTTCTTTAATTTTGGCTTTGATCTGCGTCAATTCATCAGGAATCTCTGTTGATTTATTAGTCCATATCACTGTATGGACTTTGCTCCCTTTAGTTACGATAAGCGTGAATGACAATACACTACTATCATCCTTTTCTGTGTCTTTTCCAGCTGGATAGTCGGCATTAAATTCGAAGAATCTATTACCTTTAAAATATTCTCTCAAAGTTTCCTCATCTGAATCAGCCAACGTCTTCTGTACCAGGTTTGAGCCTGTCATATCAGTAGAAGCTATAATTTCCTTCGTTGCTGAATCATACGAGACTAGAAGATATTTGTTGCTCAAACCCCCTGATTCAGTATATTTGAAACTAAAGACCATACAAGAAAGAGTATATCTGCTTATTATTTATCGGTTATAGATACTATCTGTCTCTATGGATGCAGCTGCCTACTAAGAGCTAAACCAGACATCCCGAACTTGTGCGAGATATCGACGCAATGTATCTAAGTAGCAAATGCCTTTACTGCTATCAAAGCTGACGTTGCAACAAGAATCCCAGCTTTTGTTCAGAGCTACAACGGCTATAGTTAGAGACAATGACTTTCTTTATGCCTTCGTTAAGCACGCATGTCTTTCTGTTTTTTCGATTTCCTCTGCTTGAAGTAATCAGCCAAGCGCATAAGGTATATTGTAAATCCAAACATGATCCATATCTCGCATCTTTAACTAATAATACTAATCAAATGTAAGCCATTGTTTAGTTTGGTATCGGCTGAGAAAATGAATAATGAAAGGGTTTCATTCCTTCAATCCACGGTCTGACGGTTGTTCATCGCGTCTAATCAAAGGATAGGAATTAACTTGATCAAATTATTCATTTTGACTACTACGAGATGTATGAAGGAGCGGCTGACTGGAGCACGCGAAGAATCTACTTTGCCAACAGTACTGAACAGTGAGAGTACGTGACAATACGAGATGCAACGCTCCCCAATAGTAATCTGCCAAGGGTGTTTCTTCCCCTGGTTCCTGTAACGATAAGATCAATATTCTTTTCCTCAGCATATTCCAGTAATACATAGTCTACTGGTCTGTGACTGTTCACAAGCTCTGTCCATATTATAATCCCCTTCTGCTTCGCTTTTTGAGTGTATGTCTCAAACCAATTCCTGGCATCGTCCATCTCCCTCTGTCCTTCTTTCGATTGTATTACATCAGGTTGTGTAACATGATATTTAGCCGGTATAGAGGTCACAGTAATTAAGAATAGCTTTGCTCTGTATCTACTTGCCAGCCCCAATGCATAATCAGCTGCTCTGAAGGAAGGGGATGAACCATCTACTGCGACGAGAATACTGGAAATAGGCTTTTTCATGTTCCCATCTACTTTGAAATCAAGTGAATATAAGTTAATATCGGTCATTCAATCCTTAAAGCAATTCTGGCCCCTGGATACCTGGGTTCTCAATTATTGGTATATTAAGTTAGGTAGGAGGAATGGGGGGGTATAAGGCTGGCTAT
>JAATVP010000025.1 GCA_014523625.1 Nitrososphaerales archaeon TH5896 | reverse complement strand
CTTCTCCTAAGATCGTCTATCCCTTGCTGGCCAAACTTGTGGACGAAGATTTGCTGTATCAAACCGATGAAGGTCAGTACGCTTTGACAAGAAAAGGGACTAGAGTGGCAAGTGATGCAGGGACAGTATCTAGAACACTCAGAAAGCAGGTAACTTATTTTGGTAAATTCAGCACGCTGGCCGGTAGTAGATTTGTCACGAAAGTGAAGAAACGATTGTCTTAGAAAATTGAATAGTTACTGAGTATTGGTAATACTATCTTAGGATGTTTTAGTGGAATGGTCAACTATCTAATTACTAGATATCAGTTGTGACGCATTCTAGCTCTCGTTGGTGGTCAACATAGTTTGAAGTTTGAAGTAGTGTAATTTCTAAGACGCATTAATACTTGTCTCTCATCGTGAGCTAGCTATAATTGAGAATCTTCGTCAACAATTCAGGTTAGATGACACGAATATGAAGCACTTAGACCAAAAGGTTATGCATTTCAAATAACTCGTTGACCTCTAGTATTGATTGATGCTCGTATCTGAATATATTGATTTGTCACTAAATGATCATGAGTTAAGTTGTTTTGATTTTATAATAATAATTTTATAATAATAATAAGATCTGATAATTGATGCATATTCGCATACAAATAATGAATGTGGGTAACGAGATCGCGACCACTAGAAAAAAATTGGTTTTGAACGCGTTTTGCTATTATTCGATCTTGATCTGCTTCCCCTTTGGCTTTGTTTCTTTTTTCTTGTCAAAGGTTATCTCTAGGATCCCATTATTGTACTTCGATCGAGCTGTTCTCACATCTGCTTCTGTAGGCAGATCTATTGACTTGTGATACTTTCTTGTAGGTTCAAGACTTCTTACCTCAACGGTGTTGTCATAGGCATCTATTTTGATCTTGTCCTTCTCAACTCCAGGCATTTCTACGGTTACCTTGACATTTCCTTCTGTTGTCAATACGTCGATCATGGGTTCTCTTTCTTCCCCAATCTCTGGTCTGGATGGCTTGGCATCAGCATTGAGACCAAATATGTGACCTCTCTTGACGTTTCCAAACTCTCGCACCACCGGTTTACCGTCCGGCCCTACCGTCATAGAATACCCATAGACAATGGGACCTATCTTTCGAACTTTGGTTCCCTCTGAATCCTCGTATTCTGAAACAAGTTCTTTGGGTGCTTGTCTCTCTAGAAGTTCAAACTCTTCCTTCATTTTTGAAAAACCTCTAAGTACTTCATCGAGGAACCTTGGTCCAATCTCTCCATTTAATAAGGGCAGCAATCTCCTTGTTCCCGAAAACCAATTATCTGGTTCTATATTCCAAAAACTCACTTTTTTCAAATTCACCTTACACATAGATATGGTTTCCCGGTATATAAATGTGACTAACTAAAGGTGACTAACGAAGTTGGAGCAAGGTAGACTATATTTAGAGTAGGAGTTTGCTTTTGAAGTGAGTCTCTATTACGACTAATTGACATAACGACATAATGATATCCTTCTGGAAGATAGTGCTAAAGTCGACCCTGGCAAAGATGATAAATCGGCATATCAAGAGTATTGTGAGGAGTACTACCATAATATCATCCGCCCATCCTCCAATAAATTTTGCAATATCATAGGCGCGGGGGGGCGAGATAAAAAAGACGATAGCTGCAACCTACACTTAATTTTATTGTCTTTGAGAGGCCTTGTCATAGCAAAGAAGTAATAAGTGCCGTGCTATTAAAAAGGAAATGAACTGGTGAACTAATCAAATTGGTTAAAAGAATTGTTTCCTTCTTGCCCAGCTCCACAGAAATCCTTTACGAGTTGGGACTAGGAGCACAGATCACTGGAGTAACGCATGAATGCAAATACCCAGATTCGGCTAGAAAAAAACCAAAGGTGGTCAATGCCTCCATTGATTGCGCCGCGATGAGCAGCCGCGAGATTGATCGTCGGATTGGAGAAATGTCTGGTACAGGGGGAGAAATTTATGTCATAGACAGCAGTGTCCTTAAGGAAGCAATGCCTGACCTTATGATTGCTCAAGGTGTTTGTAAAGTATGTGCTCCCCATACTAAGGAAATAGAGAGAGCGTTCGAAATTTTGGGGTACAAACCAGATTTAGTCGTACTTGACCCTCATGATCTAGATGATATCTTGATCAGCGTCCACGATGTTGCAAAGCGGGTCGGTAAATCGGAAGAGGGCCTTTTATTGGTATCCAAATTGCGACAGAGAATTAAAAAAGTGGAGATCGCCGCAAAGAGGAAACTGGATAAGAATACCAAGCGGCCCAAAATATTATGCATAGAGTGGATCGACCCCATCTATGTGGCTGGCCATTGGATACCGCAAATGGTCAAGATAGCCGGCGGGATAAATGGCTTAAGCTCAAATGGAGAGCCGTCGAGGCGCATAAGCCTTGATGAAATTTCTCAATATCAACCAGACAAAATAGTTCTTATGCCCTGCGGGTTCGAGATTGACAGGACTTGCAAGGAGATGGACCCTCTAAACGATAGCGATAGATGGAAATCATTGGACGCAGTAAAGCGAGGGGAGGTTTATGTTGTGAATGCAAATGCCTATTTTAGCAAACCTGGACCTAGGATAGTAGTGGGTTTGGAGATCATAGCAAAAATAATTGACCCTGAAGCATTTGCAGATTTAGAACTACCTCCAAATTCATATAGAAAATTGACTCAGTAGACTCCCAGATAATCCACCTCTTTACTTTTTTTAGATCATACTATTCCATCATCTTCTCTGATTTTGTAACGCGATGAAATCAGATAAACCTACGGAACATCATAGCATACATACATGTCCCTAATTTCAAGTCATGAGAGAAGTATGTCTGACAAGTTTGGTCATGGCAAATCAAGCTGGGGCATGCTCTTCCTCTTATGCCTTTATGGGGGACTGATCACTACTATGATTCAGTAAAAACTGAAATTGGAAATGAGAAATTGAAGACACTTGAAGGTCGTATTATTGAGACAGCAATTCATGAGGGCTTCGCAACCGATTATTCATTAAGGGACGTGGTATCAAAAAATGGACTAAAGGTTAGTTCAATTAGAAAAACGGTTAGATCAAGTTTCTAAAAAATGTTTATTCAATTAACATTAATCGTAAGCCTGAATAAACTTAGATTAGGCTAAGATTTATTAAAGCAATTAACAATTTGGTAATCATGCGTATTTCCCCTATGCTTATTGGCGTTGCTATAATTTCTACGGCAGTTGCTGTAATTATTACGATTGGTGCTGGAGGATACAAGAATATTAATTCAGTATTGAATGCGTCGCAGACTTCTGATCCTGACAAAGAGTCCAACCCAAAGGTTGTTGGTAGTCATACTCCTGGCTATCCAATTGCGACCACCTCAGGCAATATTTTGGATCCCCTTCAAACAACAGAAGATGGAGATCCAGTTGATGCCGTCGTTGATCCTATGAAGTACCTTCGTGAATTTAACTATGGGAAAGTATCAAGATCACAAGATGGAAAAACGCTTAGAGAGTTTACTATAATAGCTTCGGATAATCTAGTGAAAGAGATTTCTCCTGGGGTATTTTATAACATATGGACATTCAACGGCACTGTGCCGGGTCCGACCATCCGAGCTACAGAAGGAGATATCGTAAGGATAAACTTCATTAATAATGGCTCAATGCCGCATTCGTTGCACCTGCACGGTATTCACCCTGCTAATATGGACGGGGTATTTGAGATGATCTCCCCTGGCGGAGAATTTACATACGAGTTCACGGCAGAGCCCTTCGGTGTTTTCCCATACCATTGTCACATGACACCGCTGGAAGAGCACATTGCTCACGGCCTGTATGGAGTTTTCATAGTTGATCCAAAGGCCCCGCGTCCTCCTGCAGATGAAATGGTCATGGTTATGAATGGCTATGATACTGATTTTGATGCCGAGAATAACTTCTATACCGTTAATGGAGTTCCTTATTACTACATGCACCATCCTGTGCAGATCCAGAAGGATAGGCTAGTACGGATTTACCTAGTGAATATGTTAGAATTCGATCCTCTCAACAATTTCCATCTTCATGCGAATATGTTTGACTACTACCCAAGCGGCACACGCTTACAACCAGATGAGCTTACTGATATTGTTACAACTAATCAGGGAGAGAGAGGCATATTAGAATTCAAATACAAGTACCCTGGAAAGTTTATGTTTCATGCACATAAAACCGAGTTTGCAGAGAAAGGGTGGATGGGTACATTTTTAGTAACTGAAGGAAATGAATCCCAGAAATCAAATCCGGCAAATAGCGGCATCTTTTACGACTCCCTGAACAACACTATTGCAGGTAAATCGCCGGTGAATTCTGGAGGCCAATTATAGATGTCTATTCACACAATGAGTATGGCTGGAGGTGATTGGCTAGAGTGTTAAGTGAGGACGGGAGTACCAAGGCTGGGAAACGCATCTCCCACAAAACCTCTGTGATTCTTGCGTTTGTTCCAATAATAGTCTTGACGGGAATGCTGATATTCTTATTTAGTCCCTATGGACAATCTCTCATAAATGTAGGAACCCCTCTGCCACAAGTTACTATTGAAAAGATAGAATTTCATGACAATCAGATATTGGTATTTATTCGAAACACCGGTCCTATGGATATAGTGATATCGCAAGCCGATGTCAATGACCGAATTCAATCTGCCGCAATAGAACCAAGTAGTAAGATCTCGAGATTGAGTGAAGCCACTGTGACGATTCCATTTCCTTGGATCCCAGGGACTCCATACGAAATCGGCATAACCACCTCCGATGGGACCAGGTTTAGCAAAAGTGTGGAAGCAGCTACTCTGGCACCGACCCCAGACGCAAATCAAGCCTTACTCTTTACATCCTTGGGCGTATACGTCGGAGTCATCCCCATATTGATAGGTCTTTTGTGGTATCCATACATACGTAGGATTAGCGTTGGTAAGTACAGTTTTTTCCTCAGTCTTACGGCGGGGCTCCTTGTATTTTTGGGCATAGATGCTCTCCTGGAAGTGAACGAAATCGTCATTGAAAATCTGGCTGCAGTGTTCAACGGTCAGGCGTTGAGTGTTATGGTAACGATTTCCTCGTTTGCTATCCTACTTTATACATCAGAACGATTAACTCAGAGGGCCATAGAAAAATCAGTAGTTGGCAAAACCCGCCTATCGACTCCATCTTCATCTGCCGGAGAAACATTGAATCAAGATAGATCTTACACAAAAAATCAGAAGGATGAGTTTTACAGTGAATCTGCAAAGGGATCCGCTTCAACTCGAGAGATACAGATACAGTTGCAGAAATACCAGCAGCTTTTGAAACCACTAACAATTTCGATGATGATAGCAATTGGAATAGGACTACATAATTTTGGGGAAGGACTTGCAATAGGTGCCGCCATGCTACTCGGTGAAGTAGCACTCAGTACATTTCTTATTGTTGGGTTCACCTTACATAATACGACTGAAGGACTAGCCATAGTAGCTCCGATTGCAAAATCAGAAGCGAAAAGAAGCACTATGATTCGAAGATTGGTTATGATGGGCTTAATTGCAGGCGTTCCCACAATTGCAGGAACCTGGATAGGCGGCTTTCTTTATTCTCCTCTTGCGGCGGTTGTATTCTTATCAGTGGGAGCAGGGGCGATATTCCAAGTAGTATATTCGTTGATATCATGGATTTCACATCATCAAAAGCCTAAATCTTCACCGTATATCTCTGGACCAGTTGTTGCAGGATTTATTACTGGACTACTAATAATGTATTTTACGGGCTTACTTATATGAAGGGATGCTCAAATATGAATACTAGAGATGATGGTGGGAGGTCATTATATGATGCATAGTGACAACGGCGGTGGTGGTGTAGATGACACAGCATCGGATGCCTCATCAGCTACGACAGCAAAACAGAATCGGGGGTCGCTTTATCGGGAGAAAGGCGGGCTGGATGCCAGGCTTACTTCAATTCGTGAAGCCAACCGGACGATTAGAGAAGACCGAACCGATCGTATGGAAGACTATCTCGAGGTGATCTATGAACTTGTCCTTCAGAAAGGCTATGCAACAACAGTTGACATTTCAGATTACCTTAATGTTTCCTCTCCCAGCGTTACAAGGATGATGAAAAAACTCCACGAAACGGAGTTCATTCGATATGAAAAATACAGGGGAATGAGCTTAACAGACAAGGGGATAGAAGTTGCGAAAGCCATACACAAGAGGCATGGAATACTCGCTGAGTTTTTCAAGATGATTGGTGTTCAGGACGATATTGCTAACGAAGACGCAGAGGGGATAGAACATCATCTACATTCTGAAACTTTGAAGAAGCTTGAAGATTTTGTCAGAAGCCTAAAAGCAACTCACAAGATACAGTAGCCTGTCTCTTCAGCTTAAATCTGCTATTCTAGCAAGTATTTTTGTAGGTAACGACCTAAGCAATGGTATTTTTTGAATATCTATCCTTTGATAGATATGCATTTCATTAAATAAATATGGTTTTAGTCATATGAAGAGGACAGCATTTATTAGTGAGACAACTATTAAGACAACAAAGTTTTGCGAGTGACTAGTAGATTATTTAAGGCAACTATCAGCTGTATACTGTAGAGGGGAACTAAGTTTCAAATTTGAAAATGGTCCTAAAATGAGTATTTGCTTATTCAGGTGAACGCATTATGAAAGCGTCCCATCAATAAAATGCGATGAATGAAGTACGAACAACAACTCCCCTCACATGTGAACAGATTCTCAAATTGACCTCCATTCTCGATGTAACTGCGACTGTCAGGGTTATCTGTTGATTTTTAAAAAAATGTTGTTGCTAACACCTCGTTTAATCAAAGCTAATGTTGATCCCAGTTAGTTGTCCTTTAGTCCTAGAAAAGATTCCTGCTAATCTGGCCCTGATTCCATATTTCTGCTTCCTCAGATTTAACGCAGTATCTAGTTCTTCTTGATTTGCAAGAAATGCCTTTCCACTGTACCACTGACCTTTGAGTTGGCCTCTCATTCCGCACGGAGCTATGCGTACATTTGGATTATTTCTCAATCGCTTTACCTTGCCGGTCTGACTTCTTGTTACAACATTAATTTTGCTCCCATCTATCGTAAACCATACAGGGGTAGCCACCCCTACACCATTTCTTTTCAAAGTCTCGAGTTTAATATAACGATACTGAGAAAGTGTTGAAATTGGATCAGTGGAAGACATATCTTTTAAGTTGAATGCGTTTTTATTATTGTTTTCCTTCTCATAGCTCCGATGATCATTTATCTATCAAGGAAATTGTTTCCGATCAATGAATATCCACTGATAAATTATTCCTGATACTTGAGGGGAACAAGATCAGTGTTGACGACGCGAGAGTACTCCTTTTATAATGGTAACTGGTTAATTGAATAGTCAGGCTAATGTCAACATCAACTTCTTCGTCTAGGTACACCTGTGAAATATGTGGAATCACATTCAATACAATCAATGAAAAGGAAGAACATGTCAAGTTAGAACATGAGGAGCATCATCCTCCTACTGGAGTCGGATAATAGCTCCCATAACAATGGTCATGCATTGCAGTGCATTGAAGCCCAAATCTAGAAAATTAGAGTAGTTATGAATATCTCTTTCTGATGTGATTTACAAGTGTTAAATCAGTTCAAACATGTTTTTGAACCTTTCACTCCAGCATCGATGATAACCTTGCGTAATAATTCTATTGCGAACTTGATTAGATATCAATTGATGAAAACTCCTTATCAGTAATAATAGCTCTCTTTTAGGTTAGTACACGATTCCTAAATTCTGAAATGGTATGAAGAGTAATAGCCTAACGTGTGCAGTCAGAGATCTTCGAAATCAGAAGAACGCCGCTACAATTCTGCCATTGTCTATTGATAATTATTGCTAAGCGATTCTTATTGGAACTTTTGCTTTGATGGTTTAGAACCATGTATGATATATACTATCGTTCTTTGGGCTAAGATCAGTAACAGATTTTGTGAAAATCACAATGCCGAAAGTGACATTCGTGTTCGATTTAATTTGCATTTTGCAATTTAATTCAACGGTAGTCGGAGCTCTAATATCATGTACAGACAACTGCCTTAGCTTAAGTCTAATTCCTGATCTTATTCTAGATGTTTCCCATTATCTCCAACAAATGCTATTTCTGACAGACTTCTTCTTTCTCTTGGAGAATATGCCTTTTCTCGGAATCTTTCTGGGAGTACTGAATGCTTATCTTGATGTCCTATTGCTATCATGACTCCAACTTCAAAGTCATCTGGTATTTTAAAGATTTCTATGGCCCTTTGGATGTCAAAGCCTCCCATCTCGTGCATGATAAGACCTTGATTAAAAGCCTCGAGAAACATATTTTCATTTGCAGCCCCAAGATCATGAAAATGAAGCCTGTTGTATTTTTCTCCTTCTGAATAGTTTTTTCTTGCAATTGCACAAATAAGTATCGGAGCCCTTTTAGCATAAGAATTGGATTCAAGTAGGACAGATTGGGCTTCCATTAGCCTTACTGGGTTGTCTTTAGTAAAGATTATGTACCTCCAAGGTTGCTCATTTTTGGATGAAGGGGCCCATCTTGCCGCTTCTAAGATAGAAAGCAATTTCGATCTTTCTACTGGTTTCGTCGAAAATGCTCTTGCACTCCATCGCTTTGCGATAAGCTCATTCACCGGGTGGCCTGTCTTTGCGATTTTAGTAATTATCTCCTCCGTCGCCGAATCACCTATTTTTGCTGCATACTTAGGTCTAATTTCTGTTTCTGCAGTTGTCCAGGTGATGAATTAAATCGATACCCGAAGAAAAAAATAAGATGATTTTCTGTAGAAACGATGAAAGCGGTTCCTGATAGATGCAACAATAAGCCTCTAATAGCAGGCCGACTCAATTACAGCTTCTCCATATAACCATGACTTTGCACAGCACATTTACTAAGGTAAGGCATTTAATTGATATTTTGGAATCTAAGAGAGCCTACTAGTTATTTTTCTTGTCTGGAATAGAAATGGAAAAGAATCTCTGAACAACGGTTACATTTGATTCTAAATACTAAAAGTTAAAATCGCCTCCGAAGTCCATACCCGAACCTCCAAAACTATCAAACCCCCCTCCTTCGAAGCCTCCACCACTACTATCGCTCCCAGAATCAGCAGCGCCAGCGTCTTCCTGGCCCGCAGTATCCGAGGCAGAATCTGTTGACTCGGAGGCGCTGCCGGTGTCACCTGCCATCGAGCTCTCCTGAGGACTCATTGCCATACCCATGAAGGACATCATCGAAGTGAAAAATAACACGTTAATTAGACCAGAGAAAAGCATCATCGGTAGCCAGGCTCTATCAGCTTCCATGAATGTTTGTAATTGCGATGTGTTACCATTACCGTAGGCCTGCTCGATGTCCTTGGCCTTCTGTTGCAATTCTCGTTTTTTGGAGTCAAGTAGACTCTGACCAGTCTCATTGACGACAAATTCTATCTTGTTTCGAAAGAAGCCTTTCTTTTCCCTTCTGACAACTAATCGCTGAACTGCAAGATCGTTGAGTATTAGTTCTACCTCAGATTTATCAAGTTTGGTTACCTTGCTTATCTTTTCAGCTGTTTTCATTCCTCTGCTGATTGCATCCAACACCATGAAATGATTAGGCCTATCATTAACCTTAACATCCCCAGACATATAATATCTTAAGTACTCACAAATTATAATAAATTATTGGTTTGCTTTGTGTTGCAACGTAATGCCTTTTATGTCTAATATATATACATATATCAAGCAGGCATATTGACTTGGCAGGATTCAGTAAATGCTTTATGGCTTTTGAAGAGGGTATTCTCAATTCTCAGAGAATATCATTAACAAATATGAAAATAAGGCGAACATGAAAATGAATCGAATTGCCAAGTCAATCAAGAATAGCCGACAACAACGGGAAGATCCCTAATTATATGGACGTATTGATCCCGAATCACGTATAGGATATCTGACGATATATGATCTTTCTGGGGAGAATAGGGAAAATATCAAAAAAACTTCAATTTAAATGTTAGAAATAATCAAAAGGCAGCCCGAAATGCCGTCGCGAGGTAGCAAGTTTGAAAAACTCACATGCAATCCTTACAATAATAATCGATAATTGATTAGTTACTAAAATTAATAAAGGAATAGTCGTTCTAAAGTTTCTGAGGCTATTAATATAAAGATTATGATGGGTAAAAGATCATGAAACCCTCATCGCGACGACGGATTTCAAAAGTATCTATACTTGGCTTTTCAGTAGGATTTCTTTTCCTATCTGTTTGCCTCTCGATTGCAATTTCTCCAAATTACCTGCAAAAATTAGCTGTCGCTCAAGATCAATCCCCTGGTTCAGGTTCAACATCACTCAAAGAAATATCAAAGGATGTTAAAGATGAGTTAACGCTATTACCGAAGTACTCTCCAAATAGTATATCTCAATCCCTAAACTACTCTCATTTTGTACCACTGAGTCCGATAAGCAATAGTCCAGGAAATCAAGTCAAATTACTTCTTGACTACAATGTAACAGAATCGTCAATAATAGATAATCCTATAAACGCCATTATGGAGGTTTATGCCGCCAATCAATCATTGATAAGAACCTCAACCCTTCCTCATCCTTTGAACATTACAAGTTCAGAGGGAACTATTCAGCTCGCCACCACTTTAAACGATCACAATCTAAAAAATATAACTGCAGTAGCATTGCTCACAGATGATGAGAAGGCTATTCCCATATCTAATGTCCTGGAAGCCAGGCTCAACTTGGGCGAAATGAGCGAAGATAGTTAGTATTCTTAGTCCTCCCATCAATCCCGATGGGCCGGATCCCCCCCATTTGTTCACTGATTCTCAAAAAATCATATTGACCATTTCTAATTTCTAATTTCTGATTTCCTTGATAAAGCAGACAAGTCATGTAATGTCCCCAATAAGGTAACGTTAGGCTATGATCTATGATTGATAGATATCTGATAGTAAAGAATTCTGTGACAAGGTTTCGAAATCATCTATCAGGCGATTTATACAGTACCGATTTATATAACAGTTTGGGCAGGAAATTCCAAATATTCAATATTAGGAAGCGTTTAGTAAGAATATGCGATGCATTTAGATTATGGTAAGTCTTCATTCTTAATCATCTTATCTTTTGGGCTACTTTTGACTGTAGGACTGTTTGTTAACATAGAGTCCTTAAATGATACTCACGCCAAGAATGGTAATGATGATGATGGCAATAGTGATGATCGCAATTGTAATGAAACAAACATAATCATTGGCACAAGAACTTATACCAAGGGAACCGAATGCAATGATATTATAATTGGTTGTCCCATTACTCCTGAAGGTACTGGATGCACCTCAGGCGACACTTTAAGAGGGTTAGAACGACATGATGTCCTGCACGGATCGGTCGGAGATGATACCCTTTATGGTGATGAAGGAAACGATGAGCTCAGCAGCTCAGATGGTAACGATCGTTTGTATGGCGGTCCAAATGACGATATACTAATGGCTAGTTTCGGTGGCGATTTCTTGGTAGGCGATAAAGGAAAGGACGAGCTCTATGGAGGGCCTGGTGATGATGTATTGATTGGTGGACCTGGGCCGGATTATTTCGATTGCGGAGACGGCTATGACATTATTATCGACTTTAATCCGGCGAACGGAGACACACACGCGGATAATTGTGAAGTGGTACTTTCTGACTTGGGCAGCAAAGAAATTCTGACCCAAGGTGGGGTGGCGAAATCGAATCTCGAAGCTCTCGGTATAGGATCTCAGAAACATCCTATCGACCTGGAGGATATCGGGGAAACAATAAACTAGCGAGTGATCAAATGTGGGATTCATAATAGGAAATCAAATGTTAAACATCTGTACTTCATGCGATTTGGGAAGAAAGTGAAACCAATGTCAAGAAGTACAAGAAGTACATATTGAATGCCAATTAATCGCTCAAAGATCCAAACAATCCAGGCACATTTCTGCTAGAGAAGCATTTTGACATTTCATTTTTAACCTCTTTTGTTCAGAATCATTGAAATTGTTGAACGTGAATTTCCAAAGTGTACAATTAGCTTTGTCAGTTCATGCAGATGGTGTAAATATTTTCCTGTTGTTATCTTGATCCATTAACACTTGTAAACGATTACACCTTGGCTAAACGGGTTCAAGTCACTCTTCCTATGACTAAGATAAAATGGTTTCATACAAAACTATACCAATATGACCATTTCACTCATTCTGTCAACACCTAAAGTTTTATTACTTCCTAGTGAAAAGAGTGAAGTGTAAAAGTTATGTATTCCTCTTCCATGCCTTTAGGACCTGGGGGCGTAGACGTTTTGGGAAATTTGGCAAGCAAAATGGAACTGCAACTTAAGGATACAGAGCATGTCAGAACGGCATTCGACGCAGATATCCTCTTGTACAAAAATAAGCAGATCAGCAAGAAGGAATTTGTGCATAAACTAGTTACTTATACTATATCTCTATCGGCATTGAATTTTCTAGTTATGCATGTGATCCTTGAATTGAGAACTGCTCTTGAAAAGGGAACTTCGATGAAAGATAATACGGGAGGAACTGTGATGGAAAATTCATCTATTGGTGGTTCACAATTCAGTTTTGGTATCGAAGGATTTCTCGGGAGCTCCTCACAAGGCAGATCGGGAGACGGTGGCGACATCCTGACAAGTGTCCAGGAGCATTCAACCCATGCTATCAACAATATATACAAGAGTACTAAAGCGAAGACATCTTATGACAGAATCATTTATAGGAAAAATCAAAGGGACAATAAAGAGTACCCCCTGGTGAGGTCTGTGCCAAAGCAATGTGCTGGTTGTGGAACAATTCTGCTTCGACAAACAAATTTTTGTAATAAATGCGGATATAAACAGTAAACTGATTTTAAAATAGACCGAAGTAGTAGCATAGTGGGATGATAATTCTTATATCATTTTGACTATTTGCTCTGGGCGGATTAGATTTAAATCTAGGAGAGCTAAATGGAGATGGCTGATCAAATGGATTTGAAAATAATAATTCTTCTAGTAAATATTGATTAGCTAAGATAGGGATGGTTCAATTTCTAGCTTCCATGCTGACCTAACAACCAACCTAACGCATGTGCAGATTTAATAGCCGCTTCATTTAGAATCGTTTCTATACTCGATTTATTAGAATTGGATGAATAAACTTGATCAATTGCTTCGTTAATGTGTCCTGCAATAATTGGGTATTCTGGCATACTTGGTCTTATATTGCCGAATGGAATCATGGATATCAAGGAATCATAGTACGGTAGCTCAGCGGCTGATTGGTTGAGAATTAGCCCTTGGCCAAGAGGAATCTGCGTGGGAAGGTACCCGTACTGTTGAATCCACGGGCCGAGGATATCAGGTTCTAAGATAGCTTCGATCAATTCCCAAGCAAGCGCTTTTTGGCTTGCTGGAATGGCTAATTTCCACCCTCCCATTAATGTACTTGATTGATTGTCAAGACTAGGAACGGGAAATAATGGGATAAATCCTATCATATTTTCAATGTCCGCACTTTTCTGGCCTGCAAAGAATCCAGGCATCCATGAACCTCCGATGATTGCCGCAATCTTTTTCTGAGCGAATTCAAGTCTGTCGCTAGCAGGCAGACTGTCTGGTTTCACCCCGGCATCAATTTGATCTTTAATGAAGCCTAGAGCCTGAATTCCTTCTGTGCTGTTATAGGTGGGAAACCAATATGTTCCCTTAGTTGGATGCCCGTCTTTGAGCCGTACAATATCGCCTCCTAACATCCACAAATAAGGAAACCACAGATCTTGAGAATAATAAGTGTCGAATAAAATGGTTCCATTCACTCCTTTAGGATTTAGCTGTTGGTTTAACTTCTGTGCAGATTCAATGTAACCTTTCCATGTTTTGAGATCTTCTGCATCTATTTGAGCTTGTTGGAGTAAATCTTTCCAATACCACAGGCCTCTTACGTCAGTCCAAGTCCAAATACCGTATACCGTTCCATTATAAGATCCGCCATCCCAATGTTGCTGGTACCAATCAGGCGCTCTTCCCCAACTGTCTACAGACGAAGTCAAATTGGAAAGCAAGCCTTTGCTAGCAAATTCACCTAGCCAAATTTGGTCTACTGAAACGAAATCGATTGCTGTTCCATTTGACATAAGTCGCAAGAATTCATTCCTGGTATCATTAGTTGGTAGCTCTTGATACTCGAGAAACAATTTTTTTGTCGGGATATTTTTGCTGCAATTTTTCTAGACCTTGGTCTAACAATGATTTCCACCTTCCTTTGTCACCCAAATCGGTAAGAAGGCCTCTTAAAGTGTTTTTTGTCCCATTTTCATCGGCTGATCCTATGCTACCATTTACAAAATCAGAAGAGTTTATTCTCTCAGTAGATGCAAATGCCTCTGAATGTGCGAACTCCTCGAAGAACAGGTCTGTATTTACAGCATAGGGCCCTTCAAGAGCAATTTTGAAACGATGATCAAACGAAGACGAATAATCATTAAATTTCAAACTAATGACGACAACTAAAATAGCTAAGCATACCAAGAAAGACGAGTAACGATCTAAATCCAGGAAGGATAGAACTATAGATGGCAATTCCTTGCCAAGTAGGGCATAGTGAATATATTTATCTCTATCTTAGCATCTCCAACAATGTGTTTACCGCTCTATATAATTCAGTAAATAAAAGACGGGGTACCCTCAATAATAACTAAAACCCAGCTAAAGTGTCATTGTCAGAGGGTGGAAATGTTAAAGTAATCCGTGACATTACTTACTAGGTGTAGAATCAAGAGGGAGGCTCTAAACGGAAAGACTAATTCTGATAGGTATCATACTAGTAGTTATCATTGCAAGTTCCACAT
>JAATVP010000024.1 GCA_014523625.1 Nitrososphaerales archaeon TH5896 | reverse complement strand
TGATTTTATTGGTTTTTCTACAAAACTTTACAGAGTCAACCGTTAGGAGGAATATTTACGAGCAACAGATTGAAAGACAAGAAGAAGTTACAACTAGCATCTCCCAAAGTATCAGCTCCGATCTTGGGATCCTCGTCTCCGTATTGGATGGGCTAGCAAATTCTGATCTACTTCAAAGTGGGGACTTTGCTTCGGATGAAACAACGAATCTCATCAACGACAAATTGCAAAGATACGGAGCCGAAATTGATAATATATTTCTACTTGATAGGAACAATATAGTGACTTTGGCTATACCCGGTCCAAATACCACAACAGATGATACTAACTTAAGGGCTGGTGACGACCTCTCTCAAAGGCAATGGGTCAAGGACACAAGAACTAAGACTGGGGCGCCATATTTTTTTGGTGGCTTCGAGAGACAAGGCGTTTACAAAGTTTTCATCACCTTTCCGATACTTGATAGAGAGACAAATGAGAAATTAGGAATCGTGGGAGCTTCAATTTCTACTGGTTCGTTCTTCTCCACATATGGTAACCTTGAAAACCTTGATGAACAATTCTTGGTAGTGTATGATAAAAAAGGTAACATCATTACTAATCCTGGCAATGCAGGCCTCCTTGGACAGAATTTCTTTGGAGAGTTTGTTCAGGATTTTGTTGCTAGGGATAAAGTGCTGAACAATCTCACGCGAAACCTCTTACAGGGACACTCAGGTTTTGGAATATATGACTATGGAAGAGGGGAGAGAATTACTACCCAAGAACCTATTTCGATAAATGGGCATCTCGAATTTTTCGTGCAAGCAGTGACTCCCACAAGTAGTCTATATTCTGACTTGGAAAATTCTCTTTTCATTGAAAGAGTAAAGCTATTTTCGCTTTTTGCTGCTACCTTAGCCGGAGTAGTCGTTCTTATGATATTTCTAATCAAATGGAATAATTCCCTTAAGAAAGAAGTGACTAGGCGAACCAAAGAGCTGCATGATTCGAATAGGCAATTGATCGAAGCAAATGATCAGCTCGAGCGTAACAACAAACTACAAAAGGAATTCATCAACATTGCGGCTCATGAATTAAGAACTCCTATTCAGCCGATATTGGGGCTTTCCGAAATTGTAGCAAAGGAAAATAAAGATAAAGAACTTGACAAATACCTAGAAGTGATATTTAGGAATGCCAAAAGACTTCGTAAATTAACCGAGAACATACTTGACGTAACAAGGATTGAAAGTAAAATGCTGAAGTTAAACAAGGAACCAGTAAGATTACACAATTTGTTACTATCAATGGTAAAGGATTATCAGACAGAAATTATTAAGGAAAATCGAACAAAGCAGGTTAGGTTATTGTATCATCCCCACATAACTGGTAACCCTGCAAATATTGTAGTTCAAGCAGACATGAGTAGGCTTACACAAATAATATCAAATCTATTGAACAATGCTTTGAGATTTTCAAGAAAAGAAGGTGGAGTTATCGAGGTAACATTGAAAGAGCATATCGAAGGCAATAGTAAATTCGCTTCAGTTAATGTAATCGACCACGGCGAAGGCATCGATCCTAGAATACAAGCTAATCTCTTCACCATGTTTTCTACCAATTCTTATGATGGGACTGGTCTTGGACTGTATCTTTGTAAGAACTTGGTCGAAGTTCAAGGTGGCAGAATATGGGCCAAAAACAATCCCAGTGGTAAGGGTGCTGTCTTCGGCTTTGACCTTAGAATAATCGATGGGAAATAAAGAATTTGATTTCAAGGTAAAGCAGTTATTCAGGGCTAAGGATATAAAAATTGGGATATAGTATGTTGCTGCTAGTTAACAGGGCGCTCTACAAAGATTCAAGCTACTTTACAGATCCAGGTAAGGTCTGACATTTAGTTTCCCAAATCGGTAAGATTATCGCAGATTAGCGCAGAATGGTTATATTTTGAGATCCGATTTCGAGGTTAGCGGAAAAAAAGGATACCATAGACACAATTCTGGGGTTGGACTCGTGTTATACAGATGAAGGTGAGGATTTGGGAACGTCTAGTTTGACTATTTTACTTGCAAGGATGGTGACAAATGTCTTGAATTCAACAATGAAATTCGAGCGTATTCGGTCCTACTCAGATGGATTTTGGTAAGAATTCCATTTTTCTCTTTTTAAGTCGTACTCAGACCTGGAGTATTTGATTCTAGCAGGATGGCCAATTACAACGGTGTCAGGGGGGACATCTCTAGTAACTACCGCTGCCATTGCGACAACACTGTTTTTTCCTACTCTAATCCCAGGTTTTATGATAGCTCTCCCACCTATAATGGCGCCATCCTCTACGATAACACCTGACATTCTAGGACTTGTGGGATACGGATCGTTGGTGAACGCTGCACCAGGACCAACAAATACATTTTTTCCAATAACAGTTAATGGTGGAATATAAACAGAACCTTCTATCCTAGTATTCTCTCCAATTTTGACATTGTAATCTATATGAGTCAAGGAGCCGATACTTACGTTGTCGCCAATCTCTGTATTACTTCCCACATATGAGAAATGCCAAATTTTTACATTCTTACCTAATTTTGCATCTGGTGAAACATAATTTACTACCTTGTTCCGATCCATTTGACGTTATACTCGTCCATGCTATATAATTCTCTTTTTAACATTCTAGAAATAGGATGTAATTGCATGAAAGCGAACAACTATTTTGTCTGGCATGATTTCTCGAAGTGAAGCGATGTTGAAATACTTTAGCTCCGAAGGCCCTAATCAATCGATTATTTCTATTAAGGATATATTGTAGTAACATGCATATTGATTGCGTCAAGATATCAGTCCTTTCTTCCGGACTTCTTTGAATAGGCTACTTTACTAACTAATGCTCAACTTGTCCACCTATCTTGCTGGTTTGAAAAAGAATAAGTATAACTATGTATGATGTAGATAGAAGAAGAATTCATTTGTTATCATATTTTGCGAGACAATGGGATGTTTTCCTTGTTGGAGCCGCAATGATAATTGGGTTTACCGTTGTTGTTCTCAATTTGTTAGGACTTCTTTAGTGCTGACAAACTATGAGGAAAAAAATGTGTACCTATACCAGAGAAACACTGGTGGAATGATGTGAGAGAAGATCAATGTTAGGTTCTTTCGAATAAGTGCTTCATCGAGTATTCAATTGTAGGACCATCATCAACAATAATCCCTTTGTAGCTAGGGTTGAATAAGAAACTTGATAGCACAATGCCAAATCATTTTTATAAGCATGCTATTTAGATTGACGTATGGTCTTGGCAGATTCAGGAGAATCCAACTCGGATAAGCGGGAACCTAAATTGGGGAAAATTCGAATAACTGACGAGGAAAAATCACATGTCTTCACCAACCGCAATGGAACACCTCGGAGAAGGACAGGTAGAGGCTATTCGAATAAGGAGATTGCAGGGGCGTTTGCAAATATTGGTTTGAAAAATCAAAATGTATCGAAGGTCAGAGCAGTTCATATCCATGTTGATCATTTGAGAAGGTCTGCTCATCCAGAGAATGTAAGTCAACTTACAACAGTTTTAGAAAGGTACTTGCAGGGCAATAAAGCAAAGAATAGAGGCAAAAAGCAGAATCAAACGAAAGAGAAGGCTGCTACTCAGAAAACAAATAAGTAGCATATCCTTTCCGTTGGTATCAAGTTCACTAGGGACGTTTTCATTGGGACGATGATGGAGACCTATTTTCAATGAGACAACAAGATCCCATTGTTTTTGTAGTACTTGTCAACTTAGATTTTGCTAAAGCTCGATCTCACTTGATGTCAACCGTGAGCATGAATAATGAATGCCATGGGTCGTGGTGGCCGTCTACTTTTTTCTTCAGAATTCGGCCCCCAGGGTCAGATTTCTCAGAGGTAATCGCAGGATGCCTATTTGACTTAAACCCTACCTGTCAAGTGCAAGCACAGTTCGCAAGTTGATGAAAAGTGACATGGGTAGGAAGCCACATTTGACTCCGATCCTATATTGAATTGATTTCTAATTACTTTCTACGCAGTGGGCCACCAAATACTGAAATATTATTACCAGTAGATTAAGTTATGGTGAAAATCATTGAAATGGATGATACGGTAACACTCAATGAGCAATTCGAAACGGAGGTTGGACCAGTTATCTTGATGAATAAGTTCAATGTGAGTCCTGACGAAGTCGAAGAGTTTCTAAAGGTTTTTGCTGAGACTACCAAGGTCTTTAAACAGCAACCTGGTTTCATTTCTGCTCAATTGCACCGAGGTATTGCTGGGAGTTCTACATTCGTTAATTACGTGGTATGGGAATCTGTAGCGCATTTTAGACAGGCGTTTAATAAACCTGAATTCCGATCGAACATGGCCATGCTACTTCCTAATACTGTGATGTCTCCTCACTTATTCAAAAAAAGTAGCAATCCCAGGGATCTGTGTAGATTAGTTGCGATGATGTTTCTATCTATCCAATCTAGCTTGGACTGTTTGAGTCTACGTCAAAACTATAGTTTTGCTCAATATTTAGGAGGTGATACTCCTCGATTGGACCAAACTAGGTTCCGTATCACAATATTATTCATGATCGTCTCATCAATCAAAGAATTGCGCTGACAATATTTTGGACTTGTTACATTTGAAGTTTAATGTGCCTACTTCTATCCTTCAATCCAGAAGTCCTAAATTGCACATCTGGGTTTGTAGATAAGGATGATCTGAAGATGCATTATGTTAGATGTAAGCTCAAATTTCATTATATTTAGTCAAATCCAAAATGACGAGTTGCGAGAATAATATGGAACTAACATTCTTAGTGTAAGTATGGAGAAACAAAGTGGTACATGTGTCATCAGTTATGATATTCATATAGTATTCATAGCTACTCTCACAATTCTTGCAATTAAGATATCAATCTGATTTCCTCTATTTTCCTTTAACAATGTACTCTTGGAATAATACTTCGATGTAATAGTACAAGCCACAAAAGATACTACTGTTGTATCAATTCTTTGCATAAAATTAGAATATGACTTTTCAACCTTGACCCTAAATCATGGGGGGTAGTTTTAATGTTTTCGTGCGATATCAGCAGACAGCATTTTTTATTATTATTATTATTTTCTAGTTAAAGCTCACATTTTTTAGATATACTATACTGAAATGTTGTCGACCTAATGATTTGTCATCACCTGCTACAGAAATGACTGTACTCTTTTATGAAAGTATTATGTTTCCCACCAGTGATAATAACTTGTTCTAATTTTTGAATAACAGTTTACGATAAAGGCTACCTATTCATATAAGCATATGGCTCAAAGCAATCCTGCTATGAATGTGAAGAAAGTGATTTTTTGAAATATTATCGTCAACTAGTCTCATGCTCTACTAGTTAAAGCTTTGACCTTTTAATCGGTGGTACTGTTTATTGATGGCTGTCTGACAGTTAATATACCCAAGAAAAATTCAAGTCTTAATAACTTATAACAGGGAAATACCCCCATCCAATAGACGAAGGTGTTGATTCTGAGTAGGATTCGGTATGGTGTGTTTGTTTCGTTAACCATGGCTGTCTTTGCGTGTATCTTTTGTACTCAGGAATTGTCGTTTGCTTCCCCACAAGAAAGCAATGTGTCAATCTCCCCGCAGATGATATTCGATGAACTAAAACATTCAACAGTGAGCGTCATGAATACGATACCTACGAATCTTTTTAATCCCCAGATTCAAAATTTAACTGAATTAGGTACAGGTTATGTTTTTGGTGATAAGGGACACATTATTACCGCTTATCACTTATTATCAGGTGCTAGGAATGTGGATATAATATCAAGTGAAGGAGAAAGGTATCCGGCAACATTAGTAGGGGCTGATCCCTTTAGTGATGTAGCGATTCTAAAAGTGAATTCCACTGCTGTAAATCAAAACTCGATGATGACTGCAACTACAATGCAGAATCGATTATCTGTTATTAACGACATCCTTAGACCAGTGAGTGTGGGTAATTCAAGTACATTGCGTGTTGGGGATCCTGTCGTGACCATTGGTTACAATTTTGGCTCGACAGGTCCGTCCATGACCGGGGGGTTAGTAAGTAAAACAGATTATGTATTAGCATTTCCAGCTGGTGGATTCTCTATACCTAACATCATTCAATCTGATGTAACAGTGAATCCTGGTAACTCAGGTGGACCACTGATGGATGCATCTGGAAAAGTCGTAGGAATGATCTACGGTAGGCTAAACCCTGTGGGTGTACCTTTGGGACAATTCCCTGGAATGACAGCAGTAATTCCATCGAATATAGTCAATCGAGTCGCGTCGTCAATCGTTGAGAACGGTTATTACCTTCACCCTGGGATCGGGATTATTGGAGAAACACTCACTCCGGATTTGATTCAACGTATGATCAACTCTACAAATATACCACTTGCTATGCATGGCGTTTTTGTAAGCAAGCTGCAGAGGGATGGGACTGCAGATTTAGCAGGCTTGCAGGGGAGTGATACAAATGAATATGGGGAGATACTTGGAGGAGACATAATAACTGCTATAGATGGGATTTCTGTAGACAGGTTCGAGCAACTTTTAGCATATATTCAGGAATACAAATCAGTAGGAGACAACATCTCCTTTAGTTTACTACGGAATGGCCAACCCTTGGAAAGAGACGGAGTAGTTCAGACATTTCTTCCTTCTACAGCTAGATGAGTAGCTCAGTATGCATAATTTTTGTACACATTGAATGGCAATAGTTTCAAATGCAATAAACAGGTGGTTCGGAGTCGAAACCCGGGTTGTTCCCTCCTACCGGCTCATCTAGTTAAAAATGCCTGGTTAATATTGGATCAAAGGTTGACACAAAATCGAGATTCTGAGTTTGGAAGAGATCTATTAAGATGAAAACTTATTGGCTAGTATTCATGACTTTCAACGGTGAATGACTAGGATGCTAGGATCTAGGAAAAGCTCCAGAACATTCATTTCAGTCGAGACTGCTCTGGTCAAGCTATTTTCATCTTTTAACATTTCAAAGTTCAATACAAGGAGAGTAGAAAATGTATCTTTACTGGAATCTAACGGGCGAGTTCTTGCAAAAGACCTGTATTCACCTATGAGTGTTCCCCCTTTTGATCGGGCTGATAGGGATGGGTTTGCGGTGTCCTCATCTGAAACAGCTAATGTAACGCGTCAGTCCCCGATTTACCTTAAGATAATAGGTAAGAGGCTTGCGGGACAACGTACATCGTCACATCTCATTGGAAAAGGACAAGCACTCGAGATTGCCACTGGAGCCAAACTTCCAAAGGGCAGAGATTCTGTGATCATGTTTGAAGATACAATTACTGAAGTAAATAGATTAATTAAGATTTCCAAGCCTGTCAATCGAGGTGACCATGTAACTTCCAAAGGTAGCGACGTTACCGAAGGACAATTGGTCTTGAGAAAGGGAACATGGATTACTCCTCAAGATGTGGCATTAGTTGCATCCATGGGACTTTATAGGATCCCTGTGGTCAATAAGCCAAGTGTTGGTATATTAGCTACAGGCGATGAGCTCACAGAGCCTGGAAGCCGTCCGCAAAATGATGCAAGAATTTTTGAAAGTAATAGATACATGTTGTCTTGTTTGGTACAGGAAGCTGGTGGAGATTCCGTTGATTTGGGATTGTGCAAAGATGATCCAGATGAAATATTTGAGAAATTGAAATCAGCATTAAAGCTGGATATGATCGTCGTATCCGGTGGAGCATCAGTAGGAGAGAAGGACTATACACCTTTGCTTGTAAACAGGCTCGGAAAACCTGGACTAGTAGTTCATGGAATAGCTATGAAACCAGGGTCCCCTACCGGACTTGGAATTGTGAGAAATACTCCCATCATTATCTGTCCAGGTTTTCCAGTCTCTGCGTATGCAGCTTTTTCTACTTTTGGATTACCAATATTGTCCAAGTTATTGGGTACGCAGGGGCCAGTTAAAGCAAGACTAATGGCGAAGATTACCAATGATATAACCGTTCACAGGGGTTTTTTGACATTCGTAAGAGTTATAGTTTACCGCCATAATAATGCTTTCTTGGCCAGACCGGTTAGCGCCAGCGGTCCAAGTCTGATTTCTACTTTGACAAATTCAAATGGGATAGTAGCTGTGAATAACCGGATCGCTCATGGTAATGTGATAAGAAAGGGCGAGGTTGTAGAGGTTACTTTATTTAAGAACATACAGGAAACAACATAATCATTCCTTGGAGTTGTAAGTTGAGTTGTGAAAGATCCTAATGGGTTGCTGGTCGTTTGAGAAAATTTGTGATACTGTAAATTCAATGATTTCGCTCTGGATCATGTAATTCCAAGATGCAACACTTGGAAAATAATCTCGAATCGATAGGCAAGACCAATTGAATTATATGTATTATAGTTGTAGATCGAAGAAGATCTGCTTTGAGATACACGACTTGGACGGGGGTTGAGCTTTACATATGGTAGCAGACACTAGAAGTATAGTAGACCTAAGATTATATGCTTCTGTTAAAGACCTCTTGGGTAAGGATAGAATTGACGTAGATTGGACTGATAATATGACTGCCGGAGATGTTAGAAAAAAGCTTTGCGAATCATTTCCAATCTTATCAGTCGCCAACGCCCAATTCACTATATCGGTCAATCGAAGAGCTGTAGGCGATAGAGAATTGATTCAAAAGACCGATGAATTAGCTATATTACCTCCAATTAGTGGAGGCTGAGTTTCGCTGGGTTATCTGACATCTGAAATAATTGACGTAAATCAATTGCTCGTAGATCGTCAAAACACATCTGTAGGTGGAACAGTCGTGTTCATAGGAACAGTCAGAGAATATGATAGTGAAAATTTCAAATTGTTACAATTAAGTTATGAAGCTTATGAAACAATGGCAGAGGAGATCTTTTCTGATATTGAAAGTGAGGCTAAACAGAAATGGGAGATAGAAGGGATTACAGTTTTACATCGAATTGGAACTTTGAATGTGGGCGAAGTAAGTGTGGTCATAATCGTTTCATCAAAACACAGAAAAGAAGCTTTTGATTGTTGTAGATACGTTATAGATAACGTAAAGACTAGAGTACCTATTTGGAAGATGGAAATAACTAACGGAGGTAAAAAATGGCTAGGAGGTACACTTATACTCCCGACAAAGAAATAACTTTTGGGAAAAATTGGAAATGACTAATGGTGGGATGTATGATATAAGTGATAAGCCAGATACCTCTAGGATGGCTGTAGCTCAAGCCGTTATTAAAATATCCCCATTCACAGTAACACTTGTAAATAACGGAAAAGTCCCTAAAGGGAATATATTTGATGCGGCAAGAATTTCAGCTAATATGGCAGCTAAACGGACCTGGGATTTATTACCCTATTGCCATCCAATATCTATTGATCATATCGCCGTTAAGTTTGATATGACAGCCGAAGGGAGGATCAAAATTATTGTCACTGTGAAAAACGTAAATAAGACCGGTGTCGAAATGGAGGCACTCACGGGTGCTTGTATAGCAGCGCTGACCATCTATGATATGTTAAAGCCTATAGACGATAATTTAGAGGTTGAATCTATCAAACTCCTGGAAAAAACTGGCGGATTGAAGTCATTTCTCCAAACCTATAACAGGACGCTTCGAGCTGCTGTATTGGTAATGAGCGACTCAAGGACTCAAAAAGAGGATAAATCAGGGAAGGTCATCCTCGAGAGACTCGCAAAATACGGAGTGGAAGTAAAGGAATACAAAATAATAGCAGATGAACAAAAGGTTATTGAGGTTGAGCTCGTCAGACTGTGCGATGAATTGGGAGTCGATATCGTGCTCACAAGCGGGGGAACTGGAGTTGGTCCGCGAGACGTGACGCCCGAAGCGACTACCAATGTGATTGAAAAACAAGTGAGTGGAATAAGTGAGACGTTGAGGGCATACGGTCAAAAGAGGACTCCGTTATCAATGCTTTCGAGAGGTACTGGAGGAGTGAGAGGAGGTACCGTGATTGTCAACCTCCCTGGTAGTGAAAGGGCTGTCAGAGAATCACTTGATTCATTGTTTCCCGGTATTATGCACATATTTCAGATGCTGGAAGGTCATGGTCACTAAATCCATTCTGTTTCTAGGTTGAAGAACTAGCAACTGTTTTATCATATTTGCATGTAAATGTCGAAAGGATTCTGCTGATTCATTATTTTAATTTCGATAGCGAATGTTTAGTCCTTCGTCGTCAATTAGGGTCGATCAATTCCAATCAATTTCAAGATTAAACACACAATTCAATGAAGTTGGACAGCGGGAGAGATAGAAG